>DFYM01000056.1 GCA_002383355.1 Candidatus Immundihabitans aquiphilus
GCTTCAGATTCTAAAATTCCTTTCTCACATTTCATCAACCAGATGAGTTTCTGGATGGCGACTGGTTCGGGAAAAACGCTGATTATCGTTAAACTGATTGAACTTTTGGGCAAACTTATTGCTGAAAAAGAATTGCCGACGCGGGATATTCTCTTTTTGGCGCACCGTGATGACCTTTTAGACCAATTTAAAAATCATGTTGAGGAATTTAACAGCTTTAATTTTGACACCAAGATAAATCTTAAAAATTTGAGAGATTACGAAAGTGTGAAGCGCGAAAATGCCCTGCCGTTTGCTAAAAACGAGATTACTGTTTTTTATTATCGTTCCGATTTGATTTCTGACGAACAGAAAGAAAAAATCGTGAATTTCAGAAATTATGACAATAGCGGCAAATGGTACATCCTTTTGGACGAAGCTCACAAAGGCGACAAGGAAGACAGTAAACGGCAAATTTTATATTCTATACTCTCAAGAAACGGATTTTTGTTTAATTTTTCCGCCACCTTTACCGACCCGAGGGACTTTGCAACCTGCGCTTTTAACTTCAATCTTTCAAGGTTTATAGAAGAAGGATACGGCAAGCATATTTATGTATCATCTGCCGAAATTAGCGCTTTTCACGGGCAAGACGATTTTTCCCCGATTGAAAAACAAAAAATCGTTTTGAAAACCCTTTTACTTTTAACTTACATCAACAAGTATTTTGAAAAAATCAGGAAAGTTGTAAACACCCCGTCTGCTAGCGCAGACACCCCTCTACAAGAGGGGAATTTATATCACCGCCCGCTTCTTTTGACGTTAGTCAATTCTGTGGATGTAGAAGAATCAGATTTGGAGTTATTTTTTAAGGAATTGGAAAAGGTTGCCAAAAATGAAATTAGAGCGGACTTGCTTCAAAAAGCAAAGGAAGAACTTGTTCAAGAGTTTAGTAATCATCCAAAATTTGAGTTTGAAGACCTGGAATGCGTAATAGATGCTGATTTGATTTTAAAATTAGACTACCAGGATATTTTGAAATATGTTTTGAATGCCAAAACTCCGGGCAACATTGAGGTTTTGAAAATTCCCGGCAACAGAAATGAATTGATTTTTAGGTTAATGACTGCTGAAAAGCCGTTTGCGCTAATCAAAATCGGCGATATCTCCGGCTGGCTGAAGGACAAACTTGAGGGATATGAAATAAACGAAAGTTTTGAAAACGAAAGTTATTTCAGGCAAATAAATCGCGATGATTCTGACATAAATGTTTTAATGGGTTCACGCTCTTTTTACGAGGGTTGGGATTCTAATAGGCCAAATCTTCTTTTATTCGTAAATATCGGAGTTGGAAGCGACGCCAAAAAATTCGTTCTGCAATCGGTTGGCAGAGGTGTCCGAATAGAGCCGCAAAAATATCAAAGAAAGCGGCTTAAAGAATTGTTGAATGTAAAAATAATAGATGAGCAATTATTTGAGAAAGTCAAAAACTTGATTTTGCCGATTGAGAGCTTGTTTGTTTTTGGGACCAACGCGGAAAATTTGAAAGAAATAATCAAAACACTGAAAGAAGAAAAGCAAGATAAAAACTTGGGCGAAGCATTTATTTTAAATCCCGAAGCGCAAAAATATCCGCTTTTGGTGCCGGTTTATAAAACCACCGAAAGGATTTTTGCCGAGGAACAAAACCCCCAAAAATATCCTGTCAGCCGTGAAGATTTTGATATAACATCGCAGTTTTACGGATTTATAGGCGATAAAATCGCTTTAGCCAAATATGATTGCGAAGTGAAAGTTTTGAAGAAAGCAAAAGAAAGTTTTGCGGAAAAAGAGCGATACTATGATTTTAGCGAAAGGAATTCACTCTTTGAGCCGGAGTTAATTCTTGACCGGATTTTTGATTATCTTGGAGTTAAAAGCAGGGAGTTTGAGAAGTTCAAGGAGTTGGAAAATGAAATCGTGCATTTCAAAAAAGTTAGGTTTAGTGATGGTGAAAAATACGAGGAAATCAAAAGAAAAATTGAGGAAGTCCGGCATTATCCCGAAAGGCAGAAAAAATTAGATAAACAGTATGGCAAAATCCCCAGAAAAGAATTTGAAAGACAGATGACTTTGTTTGAACAGGCGGGGAATTTTGAAATGAAAAACCAAAAAATAAGTATCAAGTATTTGGCTAATCATTACTACCTTCCTGTGATAGTTTCAGAAACCGAAAAAATTGATTATCTCAACCATATTATCAATGTTGATAGCGAGGTAAGATTCATTGAACAGCTGGAAGAATATCTTGCCAGACCCGACAATATCTTTACACAATTTGATTGGTGGATGTTTTCAAAACTTGACCAAACACTGGATGAGGTATTTATACCCTACTATAACCACAAGGAAAACAGGATGGATAATTATCATCCCGACTTCATTTTCTGGCTACAAAAAGGGAATAGCTATTTAATCTTGTTTGTTGACCCACATGGAACAGCTTATTCTGATATAAATAAGAAAATAGATTACTATTCAGAAATATTTGAAATGAAAGAAACAAAAGAAAGCAAAAAATTTTCTTTTAACGGATTTTATATCAAGACGAAATTATTACTTATGCCAGCTCGAGGAGGTTTAGCGCCTGTGGGGGATAATTATAAAAAATATTGGTTTGACAATTTTGTTGATTTTGCAGACAAAATAAGTTATTTTTGAAATTGATAGTGTGACAGCTTCGCTGGCATAAAAAATCATCGGTTCACCCGCGAAGCGAGCAATGCGGGCGGACAAAAAGAAAAGAGAGGCTGAGGGAAATGAATTTTTGCTCGCCGAAGCGGAGCGGAGGCGGGCGGAAACGCTGGGGCGGGTTTCTGCCCGTCAGGGCAGAAATTCTTGCTCGAAAAAGGTTCAAGCTTCGTTCAGTAATTGTGACCAGGTTGCATTGACTAAGATTAAGAAGTAAACAGCCCTTCTCTATTCTCTACTGGTTCTACTGGTCTACGAGGAAGTCCTTTTTTTTGTTTCGTCCCTTAAAATTAGATAGGTTTAAAGAAATATTTTTAAGAGCATCAAGAGGAAAGATAGGGAAGTGAGAGAAAAGAAGTGAAAGAAGAGAAGAAAGAATATGAAGTGATTATCATTGGAGCCGGTCCAGCTGGCATTTTTACTGCCCTGGAGTTAGCCAGGAAAAATAATGAAGTATCTGTATTGCTATTAGATAAAGGCAAAGATATCGAGCAGAGAGAGTGCCCTCGGCGAAGCAAAAAGGCCAGTTGTTTTCATTGTTCTCCTTGTTCCCTATTATGTGGCTGGGGAGGGGCGGGGGCTTTTAGTGACGGTAAATTAAATTTATCTTCGGAAATTGGGGGGCAGTTAGATAATTACTTAGATAAAGATAAAGTTATTGAGTTAATTAAATATGTTGATGAGATTTACCTGGAATTCGGAGCAAACAAAACCGTCTTCGGTACCAATGAAGAGGAGATAGAAAATCTCAAGAAAGAAGCCTCTCGAGCGAGTTTAAAATTAATACCTACTAAAATTAGGCATTTAGGGACGGAAAAATGCGCGGAAATATTAAGAAGAATGCACCAATATTTAAAAGATAAAGTTACCATAAAAACTAATACCGAGGTTAAAAAATTATGGATTGAAGAGGGGAAGGTAAAAGGAATAGAAACGGCAGGAGGGGAAAGAATTAGGGGAAAATTTGTGGTAGTTTCACCGGGGAGGGCTGGTGCCGAGTGGCTAAGACATCAGGCTGAAAATTTAGGTATAAAGATATTTAATAATCCTGTGGATGTAGGGGTGAGAGTAGAAGTTCCAGCTATTATCATGGAACACCTCACTAAGGTCATCTATGAATCAAAGTTAATCTATTATACTCAAGGATTTGATGATAAAGTTCGTACTTTCTGTATGTGTCCCTACGGGGAAGTGGTTACTGAATTTAATGATGGCATCACCTCGGTCAACGGACATAGCTATCAAGAACATCGGACGGATAATACTAATTTTGCCTTATTAGTAAGTACTAATTTTACCGAACCTTTTAAAGAACCGATCGCCTATGGAAAATATATTGCTCAACTGGCAAATATTTTAAGTGGAGGAGTTATTATCCAGAGATTGGGGGACCTGGAATTAGGTCGGCGATCTACCCCTGACCGCCTTGGACACTCCATAGTAGTTCCGACCTTAAAAGAGGCTACTCCCGGAGACCTTAGTTTTGTCTTACCCTATCGTATTCTTTCTGGTATTTTGGAGATGATAAAAGCGCTGGATAAAATTGCCCCCGGGGTTTATTCTAAACACACCCTTTTGTATGGGGTAGAAGTAAAGTTTTATTCTTCAAGATTAGAAGTTGCGGAATCTTTAGAAACTAAAGTTGACCACCTATTTGTGGCTGGTGACGGAGCTGGCTTTACGCGGGGGCTTATTCAGGCTTCTATTTCAGGAGTGGTGGTAGCTCAAGAAATATTAAAAAGAAGAGAGAAGTAGAAAACAAAAAATAAGACTAGAATTTATCAGAGTACTCTATTATATATAGATTATTGGAGTTAGTAAATAGATGAGCGAGCAGATATATTTGATTTTAATCTTAATCTTCATAATCGTATTACTTTCCCGATTTATCGTCCGTCTTTATACGGTTAATCGCCCGGGAGTTAGAGGCCTAATTTTCTATCTTAGAATGTTATTGGGGTTTTTAATAGCGATGATTATTTATACTATAGTCGAAGTAATCAGAGGACACAATGTTTTAGAAAGATTTTTCGGAGGGTAAGGGATAAGTTATTATTTATTAATTAAGATATAAGAATAAGAGTTAGCTCTCTTAAAATAGTAATAATATTGCTTTTACAAAAAGTTGGGGAAGAAGTGATTTTTATGGATTTTTCTCGAGCACGAGAAGAAATGATAAAATATCAAATAAGGGGCCGGGGTATTAAAGACGAAAGAGTTATTTGGGCAATGAGCGTGATTCCTCGAGAAAAATTTGTCTTAAAAGAAAATGAAAAAGAGGCCTACTCCGATTGTCCCTTGCCTATCGGGATGGGGCAAACTATTTCCCAGCCTTATATGGTAGCCCTGATGACCGAGTGTCTTTCACTTAAGGGGCCAGAGGTAGTTTTAGAAATAGGGACGGGTTCAGGATATCAAGCAGCTATTTTATCTAAATTAGCCCAAATGGTCTATACTATCGAACGCTTTAAAGTTTTAGCCGAAAGGGCTGAGAAAATTTTTGCAGAATTAGGCATAAAAAACATTAAAGTAGTAATAGGGGATGGGACTAAAGGCTTAAAAGAATATTCTCCTTATGATGGGATTTTGGTTACGGCAGGAGCTCCAGAAATACCGCAACCCTTGGTCGAACAATTAAAAGAGGGAGGAAGAATAGTAATACCAGTGGGTAATTCTTTTTCTCAAGATCTTTTAGTAGGAATTAAGGAAAAAGGTAAATTAAAAGTCCATAATAGGGGCAGTTGTGTTTTTGTGCCTCTGGTAGGGGAATATGGGTGGCAGCACTAGACCGATAAGAATAAATGGAGCGGGAAACGGGGCTTGAACCCGCGACCTTTGGCTTGGGAAGCCAACGCTCTACCAACTGAGCTATTCCCGCTTAACTTAAACAGAATTAATTAGTTATTTAAAAATGTATTAATATTAACCAAGAAAGACTATTTGCCTTAAGTGCCAAGCTTAAAATATTTTTTTCTAGAAGCTATTATACCTAAATCTTAATTAATTATCAACATAATAATTGTAAATATATAAAAACAGAAAGGATTAAATTTAAGTGCAATATTACTCCAAAAAGAGAAAAGGTAATAAGAATAAGGCTAAAAAAATTATTCTGTTTTTAATTGCAATTGTCATTATAACAAGTTTATTTGAAGGTATTTATTTATATATTCATAAAGATAAGATATTCCCTGGTGTCTCCGCCTTAGGAGTTCAATGGGGAGGGCTAAATAGGAGAGAAGTCCAAGAAATTCTTCCACCAATTATGGAAAAAGTGACTAATTCGCCTCGGATATTAGTCTTTGAAGACCAGAGAATGGAATTTATTCCTCAGGAAGATTTAGACGCTTCTTTTGATTTATCTCAAGCAGTGGAAGAGCTATATAGAATTGGTCGTAGTGGGAATATTTTTAAACGTATAAAAGATAGAATTATACTGGGGAGAGAGGGGTATGAAGTAACCCTCCTACCACAACTTAACCCAGAAAAACTAAAGGATTTACAGAACAAAATAAATTCTTTGGTGAGCCGGGTGCCCTCCGACGCCTATCTGGACTTGGATAATAATCGTGTGGTAGAAAGTAAAGTAGGAATTGAACTTGATTTAGAAGAATTGAATAGAGAAATTTTAAAAACTTTAAGTTGTGCAGAGGAAGATAAATATGTGATTAATATTCCCACCATAATTATCCCTCCTCAATACACTACTCAAGATTTATTGGACAAGAGGGGTATTTCCCAAGAATTAGGGGTATATTCTACTTCTTTGGAAAATAAAGAAGAAAATACTCTTCATAATATAAAATTAGCTTCCCAGGAGATTAATGGTAGAATAGTTAAACCCCAAGAAATCTTTTCTTTTAATAAATACGTAGGCCCAGCAGAAAAAGAAGATGGTTATAAAGAAGGGATTATAATTGCCAATGGAAAATTTGAGAGTGGCTATGGTGGTGGAGTATGTCAGGTATCGAGTACTCTATATAATGCAGCTCTCTTAGCCAATTTAGCTGTGGTGGAAAGGTATAACCATTCAATATATGGAGAGGCCACCAAATATGTCCCGCTAGGGAGGGATGCGGCTGTATTTTTCGGGTATAAAGATTTGAAATTTAGAAATAATTTGGATCACGAAATAGTTATTTTTGCCAAGGTTGAGGGAGAAGTATTGCAGGTAAATATTCTGGGTTCTTCTTTGGATAAGTCCGAAGAAGTAGAAATTATCAGTAAAGACGAAAAGATGATTAATTACCCGGTAATCCGAGAAAAAGATCCTAAATTAAAGCCTAACCAGCAGGTAGTGGTACAAGAAGGGATACCCGGCTATGAAGTTAAAACTTATCGTCTAGTTAGGGAGGATGGCCAAGAAAAAGTAGAATTACTGTCTAACGATACTTATAATAGTGTACCGATGATAATTAAAGAAAACTAATGTGATTTATAGCGGAGTTTTTGGGTTTTCCTTTTAAACTTTAAACTTGACGATTGATTTTCTTTAGGGATAAAAATAAGGGTGAGTTTATATTAAATATTAATTAAGTACTATGAAGATATTCGAATTATTCTCTGACAAGAAAAATGGCTTTAAAATAACTCTTGTAGCATTCCTCTTGATTTTTGTTTTTTCGCCCCGGCTAACCTTGGCTCAGACCCTTTCTCTTCTGGTGGAATATATTGGTGCCGGGACTGATTATGAAACCCCGGCTTATATATTACAGTCCCAGGATAAAGAGGATAAAGAACCAGTTATAATGATTGTAGCGGGGATACATGGGGATGAAATAGCTGGTATTAAAGCAGCGGAATATTTAAAAGATAATCTAGAAATCGAGAAGGGGACTTTAATAATTATACCCCAAGCCAATATTTTAGCCTGTAAAAAGAGGGTAAGAAATTATCCCCCCGAGGTTAACTTAAATAGAGTTTATCCGGGGAACCTCCAGGGGAATGAGATAGAAAAATTAGCTTATGAAATATTTAACTTAGCTAAAAAATATGATATTGATATGTTGATAGATTTACATGAATCGATAGAATTTTATAGAAAAAATCCCCAAAATTATGGTCAGACCATAGTTATAGACTCTAATGATGATTATTTATTTCAATTAAGTTCCTTTCTCGCAGAGGAGATGAATGCAGATATTGTTGAGGAAGAACATAAGTATCAAGTTTTAGTAGATCCCATTCCCGGGAGTACAGCTTATAGCGCTTACTATCAATTAGGTATTCCTGCTTTAACTTTTGAAACTTGCAAAAAATTACCTTTATCTTTTAGAATAGAAGAACATCGAAAACTCATAGAAACCATATTATTAAACGGAAAGCTGATTTCACTAAAAAAGTAATTTTATTAAATTAAATTGGAATTGGATATTGCTTTAATCTTTAGTATTAATTTTCCTCCGGGTTATCTTTTACCTCACTAATGTCTTCGGCCTCTTCTGACTCCTCTAAGTTGGGTTCCTCTAGAGAGGAAGAAGAAGGAGGCGAAACTTGGCTGTCTTCTACCGAAGGCTCTTCGGGAGTTGTTGCCTCCGATACATTTTCGCTTTCAAAATCGTAATTTATAACTATATCAGCTTGCTCCCTTAATTGAGCGATTAAATTAGATATTGCTTCGTTCCCCTTTTGATATTTTAAAAAATTATTTATTTGTTCTTTTACCTCTTCGAAAGTAGGAGTATAGGCCTCTTTTTTCTCTTCACCTTTGATAATATGGTAACCAAAATCGGTCTTTACTACCCCACTAATTTCACCCGGCTCTAAAGAAAAGGCGGCATCTTCAAATTCTTTTACCATCTGACCTCGATAAAAGAATCCCAGATCTCCACCATTGGAGGCAGAGGGATCGGTGGATTTTTCTTTAGCTAATTCCGCAAAATCAACTGTCCCTTCTTGGAGTTGTTGTAGAATACTATTGGCCTCTTCTTCTGTTTCCACCAAGATATGACGGACACGGACCTTTTCTGGTTCAAAGAAAAGCTCTTTATTTTCATTATAATAGGCTAATAACTCTTCTTCGGGAATAATAATTTCAGTAGTAGTTTCATTTAAAACGTGATTTATCATTAAATTATCTTTTATTTCATTCTCTAACTGAGCTAACGTTAAGTTATTAATTTTTAATGCCTGATCAAATTCTTCTGGTGAAGAGAAATTTTCTTTTATTTTATTTATCTCCGCCTCGATGTCCTCTTGAGCAATTTTAACCTTTTCTTTTTTTGCTTGTTGCAAGAGTAATTCGGTATTGATTATTTGCTCCAGGACAATATTTTTAAGCATATTGATAGTAGATTGGTCCAACTGGGAAAGAGTCTGGCTATCGTATTGGGATATTACATTTTGGAAAGTAGATTGCCATTGGTCATAAGTAATCCCTACTCCATTTACTTCGGCAATGTACGCTAGATTTTTGGAAGAAGTTCTATACTGCCCCAAGCCATAAAAAATTGACACTCCAAAAAAGACCAATACTATAATTAAAATAATTTTCGTTTTTTTTCTTAATGCTCTCATCATAATTGCGAAAAATCTCCTTTTGGTTATTTTACGTATAACATAGTATTATATATCTGTTTTTTTGTCAATGTTTGCTTGCTCCAAGTCTGTGCTATACTTTCTATACAAGATGACCCAACCAAATACTAATTCCACCAAGGCTATTTGGCAAGAAGAATTGGTGGCTACTTAATTTTACATAAAATGGAGATTGACTCAAAAAATATTTTAAAAGCTTGCAGGAATTTAGAGCTAAGGGGTAGAATAATTATCAAGATGAAACAAAATTTCCATCTCTTATTGATTAATCCCTGGATTTATGATTTTACAGCTTATGATTTTTGGTCTAAACCTTTAGGGTTATTGTATCTAGCCAGTATCTTGAAAAAAGAGGGTTATAAGGTTAGCTATATTGATTGTCTGGATCGTTATAACCAGGAGATCCTGAAGCTACAAAATAAAAACCGGCCTAAAAGTGATAGTTTCGGCCGCGGCCCTTTCTATAAAGAAGAGATCCCAAAGCCAGAGGTTTTAAAAAATATCCCTCGCCGTTTTAGTCGCTATGGAATTACGGAAGAGATATTTTTGAAGGAGTTAACCAAACTTTCCCCGCCCCGGGCAGTATTAATTACCTCCATTATGACCTACTGGTATCCGGGGGTATTTCGAGTGATAAAGTTAATTAAAAAAGTTTTCCCCGGTGTCCCGATAATTTTAGGGGGGATCTATGCTACCTTATGTTTTACCCATGCCCTTCAATTCTCCGGCGCGAATTATATAATAAAGGGAAACCAGATAGGAGATTTATTGTCCCTCTTAGCAGAACTTAGTGGATTTAGAAGAAAGTCTCGTTCCGAATATGAGGAAAGTTTAGGTTGCTTAGATGGTCTCCCTTATCCTAATTGGGAACTTTATCCCCATCTTGATTATGTCTGTGTCTTATCTTCGCGGGGGTGCCCTTTTCGTTGTAGTTATTGTGCTTCTTTTCTAATAAACCCTAAGTTAGAATACAGAAAACCTCAAGAGGTGGCGGAAGAGATAGAATGCTGGTATAGAAGAAGGAAGATAAAAGATTTTGTCTTTTATGATGATGCTCTCTTGATAAATTCAGAAGATCATTTTTTACCCCTTTTAGAAGAATTAATCCATAAAAAATTGCCTCTTCGGCTACATCTTCCTAATGGTCTACACGCCCGCTTGGTAAGCGAAGAGTTTGCTTTTAAGATGCAACAAGCTGGGGTAGAGACGATTAGATTAGGTTTGGAGACGGTGGACCCAAAGATGCAGGAAAAGAGCGGAGGCAAGGTAACCAATAATGAATTTAAAAAGGCGGTAGAATATCTTTTGAAAGCCGGGTATAAGACTAACCAGATTGGGGCTTATCTTTTAATCGGGATACCTGGCCAACATTTACCAGAGATTATAGATTCTATCCGTTTTGTACTAGATTGTGGGGCTCATCCGCGTTTGGCTAAGTTTTCAGCTATTCCCGGTACTAAAATTTGGGAGGAGGCCAGCGCTTATTTTAATTTAAGAGGAGATGTTGACCCTTTGCTCCATAATGATGCCCTTCTACCTTATTTGTCGCCCGATATTACTGAGAAATCCTATCAACAGATAAAATCAATAATTAGGGAAAAATAGGAAATAATACAAGCTAAATATGTTATAATTAAACCAGATAGATTGTAAATTTTTAAATATATCAAGGGGAGGTGATAGGATAAAAGGAGGTTATCCTCAGGTGGGTAAAAGTAGACAAGAGTAAGAAGAAATAAGTAATAAGTAAAGAGGAAGAAAAATAACCTATATGGATTAAGAGATGAGGATATTTTATCGAGCATTCAATATTATTAAGGAGGAGAAAAGAATGGAATTGTTAAAGGTCTCATCTAAGTCAAATCCTAAAGCAGTAGCTGGTGCCTTGTCGGGAGTAATCAGGGAGGAGGGGAAGGCTGAATTGCAAGCTATCGGGGCAGGGGCAGTGAATCAAGCGGTTAAGGCCATTGCTATTGCTCGAGGTTTTACGGCAACCAGTGGGGTTGATTTGGTCTGTATACCCGCCTTTGTAGATGTAGTGATTGAGGGGGAAGAAAGAACGGCAATAAAATTTTTAGTTATGCCGAGTAAATAAAAAGTTCTAAAAATAAAAAATATTAGAGGAGCAAAAGGAGGTAAAAAGCTTAAATGGAGGAAATTAAAAAAGAAGAAGGAAAGTGGGAGGTAAATTCAGCGGAGGAAAGGGAAAAAGTTTTAGAGAGAGAGAACGCTGAACCGAAAGAAGGAGAGGAAGTAAGAGGAGAAAAAAAAGAGGAAGTAATCCCCGCTACTAGGGAGGTTTCCGGTGAAATTAATATTGTTCCCGAGGTAATAGCTACTATCATTAGCCGGACAGTGATCAACCTTCCGGGAGTGGCCGGATTGGCGGCGGCTAAGGGGGGGATAGGTACCTTGTTGGGGAGCAAGGAGTTAGAAAAGGGGATAAAAGTTGACCTAGCAGAAAACAAAGAGGTTTCCACTACTATCTCGGTAATTTTAGAATATGGTTCGGCGATGATTCAGATAGCCAAGGAGATGCAGAAAAAAGTAAAAGAGGAATTAGAAAACAAAACAGGGCTCAAGGTCAAGGAAGTAAATATAAATATTCAGGGTGTGCATCTAGAAGAGGGAAAGTAAGTGGAAAGGGCAAAAATAGGCCTAAAGGAGATTATATTTTTTCCCTTAGGCCTATTACGGCCAAATTTTAAGATAATAAATAGATATTATTATTTTACTTTTTCTTTTAATTCTTTGCCTGCTTTAAAGAAAGGTACTTTCCTAGCTTTGATGGAAATTTTTTGTCCAGTTCTGGGGTTTCGAGCTACTCGAGCTTCTCTTTTTCTCGTACCAAAAGTACCAAAACCTACTAATCTCACGGGATTTCCATGGGAGAGAGAATCAGAAATATTTTTGAATACACTCTCTACGGCTTTTTTAGCTTTGGCTTTGGTCTCACCAAGATCGCTGGCTACTTTATCAATTAGTTCACTCTTATTCATGGTTTACACCTCCTTTCTTTTTCTTTTAAGCTGTTCAAAGGAAAAATCCCCTTTTGAACTCCGAATTAATCTGCACCTTATTTGTCAGTATACTATAAGTATCTTAAAAATTCTTCTTTGTCTTGTCTTAGCAATTATAGCTTTTTTAAAAAAACAGGGTTTTTAGGTATTTTTCTTATTTTTTTACCCCTTACCCCAATGTTTTTTATCCCAAGCTAAAATCTGTTTCTTGTGTATATTCCAACTTATGCTTGCAAAACAGTTAAAATAATAGCCTTTTAGTCTCTCGGCATTCTTTAAAATTCTAGTGTTTTTAATTATAAAGGAAATTATTATATATTGCAAGCTTTTTAGCTTATAGGGGGTAATTTAGTGGTAAAAAATAAAAATCTTTGGTTATTTTCGGTCTTTATATGTTATAATATTAACGATAATAAAAAAGGATAGACCTTATTGTTCAAAAGAGAAGGTTAGAATGTTCAGGAGAAACAAATTGATAACCAAGAATCTTGTCGGGTAAAGAAAGAGGTTAGCTTAAGGAATTGCTCGATATACCACGATAAGAAGAACGGATAATTTACTTACTAAGGAAGATGAGGAATATAAGGAATAAAAATTAAAAGGAGGTTTAAAAATGCTAAAAAAGGTGATTTTTTTAAAGAAAAGGAAGATTTTTAGTTATCTTTTTACTCTCTTAGTCTTTTCTCTTTGTTTAATAGCCGTGGAGGTCAACTTCGCCCAGGGCCAAGAAGAGACCGAAAAGATGAAAAGTATTCAAGTTATTAATCCTCAACCCCGTTTTTCCTTAAGATTATGGTTAGATAAAGAAAGAGATGCAACCTATATGCCAGGAGAGAGGATTGTGGTTTATTTTCAGGCTAACCAAGATTCCTATGTAACCATTTATAGTTATGACACTGAAGGTAGAGTAAAAATGATATTCCCCAACCAATATTCTCCAAACCATTGGGTAAGAGCAGGGGAAATTAACCAAGTTGAAGGATTAATCGATCCTCGTAGTCGATCAGGAATAGAATATCTCCAGGGATTTGCTACTACTAGACCTCTACTGCCTCTGGATAGAGAAAAAGAACTTATCTCTAAAGAATTTATACCCGAAGTAAGCAAAGATTATAAAGCCCATACCCAGAGTGTTAAAGGTATAATAGCCTCCCTGCCTCCTAGTGCCTGGACTTCGAGTAATTTGTTGAGTTATACCGTAAAATCGATAGTTCCGCCCCCTCCTTCTTATGGCAGAATCGTAGTAACTTCTCATCCTCAAGGAGCTAAGGTATATTTGGATAATACCTATAGAGGGATAACTCCCTTAAACCTTGATCGGGTTACGGTGGGTATATACCAAATCAAATTAGAAATGTCCGGTTATGAAGATTGGAATGGTTATGTCACCGTATCATCGTCTCGAACTGTTACAGTTTCAGCTGATTTAGTTCCTTCTCCTCTCTATGGTTCAATCTCGGTTTATTGTAATGAAGGTCAGGCGAGGATTTATTTAGATGGAAAATACCAAAAAACTACTTCTGCTAATAGGGCAGTAGAATTAGATAGGGTGGAACCAGGTTATCATGAATTGAAGATTACCAAAGAGGGTTATGAGGATTGGATTGCTACTATAAAGGTTACCGCCAATAAAACTTATGAAGTTTCCGCTTATTTGGTTCCAGAGATGAGGTATGGTTCTCTTGCGGTTTCCTGCAATGTAAGTGGGGCAAAAATATTTATAAATGGAACTTATAAGACCACCAGTTCTCTTTCTCGGCCCATAATCTTGGAGGAAATCAAAGAAGGGTTATATGAGATTACCCTAATTAAAGATGGATATAGAACCTGGGTAGAAGAGGTAGAGATATATGCCGGTGAGACTACTTCTCTTTACGTAGAGATGATTAAAATAGATTTTTAAAATAACTTTTTGAGGGGAAATCTCGTGTAAATACTCTCGTTTTTCAAGAAAGGTAAAAAATATAAAAAAGAAGGGGACCTTATAAAAGTATGAAGGAAATGGACGTGGCTATTATTGGTGGTGGACCAGGCGGGTATGTAGCCGCTATAAAGGCAGCCCATTTAGGATTAGAGACTGTACTGGTAGAGAGGGATAAACTGGGGGGAGTCTGTCTAAATAGAGGGTGCATCCCCACCAAAGCTCTGGTAAGTACTGCTGAGCTGTTAGGGCATCTCCAAAGAGCGGAGGAATTTGGAATCAAAGTGAAAGATTATTCCGTTGATTTCCCGGCGGTGATGCAGAGAAAAGAAAGAATAATTCAAAGATTGTCTTCCGGTGTGGAACAACTAATGAAAGCCAATCAGATAAAGGTGATAAAGGGGGAAGGACAGATAATCGAACCGGGAAGAGTGGAAGTTACAAAAGCGGAAGGGCAAAAGGAGACTATAAAGACTAAAAATATCATTATAGCTACTGGTTCAAAGGTACTGAGACTTCCTATCCCTGGTCTAGATAGTAAGGGAGTGATCACTAGTGACGAAGCCTTATCTTTAGAGGCTCTTCCTTCCCGGATGTTAATTATTGGAGGAGGAGTAGTAGGAATAGAATTTGCCGGAATCTTTAAGGCCTTAGGAGTGGAAGTCACCGTAGTAGAGATGCTCCCTCGTATCTTACTCCCTTTCGATGAGGAGATAGCTCAGCGACTTACTCAGCTCCTTAAAAGAAAAGGGATAGAAATTCTTACTAACTGTCAGGTTAAGGAGATAAGGGAAAACCATCTGTATCTAGAAGTTCTGGTTTCTAGCTCCGAAGGAGAAAAGAAATTAGAAACCGAAAAAGTACTGCTAGCTGCTGGTAGAATACCCGATTGGGGGAATATAGATGTCCCAGGGTTGGGCATCGAATTAGAAGGAAAAGCGATTAAAGTAGACAAAAAAATGAAGACTAATCTTCCGGGTATCTATGCGGTAGGAGATGTAGTAGGCAAGATAATGTTAGCCCATGTAGCTTCTCGAGAAGGTATAGTAGCGGTAGAGAATATTGTGGGGCAGGAGACCTTGATGGATTATAGAGTGGTCCCTAATTGTGTATTTTCTCTACCGGAGGCCGCTAGTGTAGGGCTGACGGAAGAAGAAGCCAGAAAAAGATATAATAAAGTTAAAGTTTCCAAATTTCCCTTTATAGCCAATGGTAAAGCGCTAAGTATGGGAGAGACGGAAGGAATGGTTAAGATGATTGCCGATGGTGATACTCTGGAAGTTTTAGGTCTACACCTCTTAGGGGCTCACGCCAGTGACCTGATCGCGGAAGGTGCCTTAGCTTTATCTTTAGAGGTTACTGCTCGAGAGATTATTAGCACTATTCATGCCCACCCTACCCTCGCTGAGACCATTGCTGAGGCCGCGGAAGGGATAATAGGCAGCCCTATTCATCTGGCCACTAAGGGGTAGGATAGGCAAGGGGAGTGGCTGAAATCAGCTGGTTCCTATTTCCATTCCTATCCTTACAGAAGTGTAGGTAGTACTGAGGCCGTGATGAATATTAAAATATTGAAGTTAAAGGATTTTTTGGAAAGGAAGAAATAAATGTTGAAGGAGTTAATCCAAGAGGGATATGGGATTAAAGAAGATTTAAATTGTGCCGAAACCATTTTGTATGGTGCCAATGAGGCTTATTATCTTAATCTAAAACCAGGATGTTTGAAACTGGCAGCCGCTTTTGGCGGAGGAATGGCTATCGAAAGTGTTTGTGGAGTATTAACTGCTTCTCTTATGGTTTTAGGAAGACTCTTTGTTCCGGAGGTTGCTCACCGCTATCCTAAAATTAAGGAATTGAGCAAAGAACTATTGGAAACTTTTGAAAAAGAAATGGGTGATATTCTCTGTAAACCTTTAAAAGATAATTACCGCACCGAAGAGAAAAAATGTAGAGAGGTTATAGAGAAAGGGGCGGAAATACTAGATAAAATAGTGGCGAGAGAAACAAAAATTTAACCCTAAAGAATCTCCTGGGAATCGGGTTGAGTAATTTTTTTCTGCTAAAGGCAGAAGAGATAAAAACAAAAAATAGAAAGGACAATAAAGATGAAAGTACTTCTGGTTTACCCGGAACATCCAGAGACTTTCTGGAGCTTTAAACACGCTTTAAAATTTATTTCTAAAAAGTCGAGTCTCCCTCCCCTGGGGCTTTTAACCGTAGCAGCTCTCTTACCTTCCGAGTGGGAGAAAAAATTAGTGGATATGTCAACCACCGAATTAGAAGATAGAGAGATTAAGTGGGCAGATTATGTCTTTATTAGTGCCATGTCTATCCAAAAAGAGGCAGCAAAGAAAGTAATAGCGAGATGCAAAAGTTTGGGGGCTAAAATTGTGGCTGGTGGACCTCTTTTTACCTCCGAATACGAGGATTTTAAGGAGGAGGTAGACCATCTTATACTTAATGAGGCCGAAATTACCCTTCCCCTATTTTTAAAGGATTTGGAGACTGGTCATCCTCAGCCTATTTACACCTCGGAGGAGTGGGCCGATCTAGAGAAAACTCCTATCCCCCTCTGGGAGTTAGTAGACTTCAATAAATATGCCACCATGTGTATCCAATACTCTCGAGGTTGCCCTTTTAATTGTGATTTTTGTGATGTTACTTTACTTTTCGGGCATAAGATGAGGCTAAAAACCAAAGAACAGATATTGGCTGAATTGGATAGCCTGTACTTAGGGGGATGGAGGGGTTCGATATTTATTGTGGATGATAACTTTATTGGGAATAAAGGAAAAATAAAAAGAGAAGTGCTACCGGCGATAATTGGTTGGATGAGGGAACGGGGATATCCTTTTTCCTTTACTACCCAGACTTCCATAAATCTTGCTGATGATGAAGAGCTCCTGCAATTGATGGTAAAGGCAGGTTTTGGTTCAGTATTTGTGGGGATCGAGACCCCTAACGAGGAGAGTTTAGCCGAGTGTAATAAATTCCAAAATAAGAATCGTGATTTAATAGATTGTGTTAAAAAGATTCAAAAGTTTGGTTTAGTAGTTAATGGGGGATTTATTGTAGGCTTTGATAGTGACTCACCAGCCATTTTTGAAGAGCTAATTAAATTCATCCAAAAAAGCGGGATCGTTAGTGCGATGGTGGGATTATTAAATGCTCCCCGAGGTACGCGGTTATACCAGCGACTGATTAAAGAGAATAGATTATTGAAGGAAGCCTCCGGGGATAATACTGATTTTTCTATTAATTTTATCCCTAAAATGAATTATAAAACACTTATTGAGGGTTATAAAAGGGTGGTAAATACCATTTATTCCCCCAAATATTATTATGAGCGTCTGCAAACTCTTTTAAAAGAGATCAGGCCGGTACAAAAACCTAAATATCAATTTCATCTTTATTACTTAACTGCCTTTTTTAAATCTATTTGGCAGTTAGGGATAATAGGGGAGGAAAGATTTTATTATTGGAAGATCTTTTTCTGGTCCTTATTTAGACGTCCGCAATTTTTCCCTTTGGCTATAACCTATGCGGTCTATGGCTTTCATTTTCGTAAAGTTTTTAAAAACTCCCAAGATGTCTTACCAACCCAGTGCTCCGTTAACTAAGGTAGGATAGTTTTGAGATTGCCACGGGGAGCACTCAAATAATATTTAGTGCTCCCCGTGGCAATCTCAATCCTCCCTTATCCTGGCAAGGAGCTACCTTCCCCCCCCAGTCATGGCGAGATTTCCACTTTTTTGTCATTGCGTGAGAGTAAACCGACCGAAGCAATCTCCAAAAATATAACTTATTTTATTAATCGGGCACTAGGTAACCCTTGACAGCAGTGTTATAATAAACAAAACAACAAATAGTGAAAAGCTAAGCGCGGGAGAAGTAGCCAAGGAGCAATCTTACAGAGAGTCGTTTATGGTGAGATACGACATCAAGATTTTAAAGTCTTGGCAAAATGGACCTGCGAGCTGCTAGCTGAAAGGAAAAAAAGGTAAATAGTCCGAGTAAGCTTAGACGGATTTTCCCCGTGAAAAGGAAAAGTGTATCGGTATATAGTAATTTTTAAATTATACATTACCAGTATTCTTAAAAAGTAGGATTGCTAAAAATTTTATTTAGGCTCACCGTTGTCCTTAGAGTGGCACCACGGAATTAATCTTTCGTCTCTTAGAGAGGAAAGATTTTTTATTTATATACCCGTATACTTCAATAAATAAGAGGGGTTTAATAATAATAATTTTTTAGGGAAAATTATCCCTAGCTGTTAAACCCAAGCAGGGTGGCACCGCGGAAAGATAGCCCTCCGTCCCTATCAGTTTTTAAGATAGGGACGGAGGGCTATCTTATTTTTAGTCCTCTGGCGAGGAAACAAAATGACCAAAGCTATTCCCGGGAATATTTTAGCTTAGTCGAGGAAACACTAGTAAGAACGGTAGCCAACCGGACAACTAGTCAACTGGTCAACCTATATCTATAAGATATGATTTATCAAAAATTTACTAAAACTTTGCTGGTTAAGAAATACGAAGGGTACTGCCAAAAATAATATGAAAAGAGAGGAGATTAGAAATGTTTACCTACTGGTTATTACGCCTTTGGCCCTGGCGGGGGCAAGAGATATCTATTTACTAAATAAACCAATAATTTGCTTTATCTAATTAGTTAAAAGTAATTTTTCTTAAATTAGAAAGGAGAAATAAAAAATGGAAAGAACCAAATTTACCCTTAGTGAAGAGGAGATGCCTACTAGCTGGTATAACATCCTAGCCGATTTGCCTGAGCCACTTTCCCCAGCCTTGCATCCGGCAACTAAGGAGCCGATAAAACCTGAGGACTTGGCCCCTCTATTTCCCAGGGCTTTAATAGAACAGGAAATGAGTACGGAGAGGTATATAGAAATTCCCGAAGAGATTCAGGAGGTTTATCGACTCTGGAGACCTACTACTATTTATCGCGCCCGACGATTAGAAAAAGCCTTAGATACGCCGGCTAAAATTTACTATAAGTATGAGGGGAGCAGTCCCGCAGGAAGTCATAAGCCCAATACCGCCGTGGCCCAGGCTTACTATAATAAAAAGGAAGGGATAAAGCGGATAACCACTGAAACGGGAGCCGGCCAATGGGGCAGTGCCTTAGCCTTTGCTGGTGCCTGCTTTGGTTTAGAGATTAAAGTCTATATGGTTAAGGTCAGTTATCTACAAAAACCTTATCGCCGGGTAATGATGGAAACTTGGGGAGCAAAGTGTATTCCCAGTCCCTCCGCCGAGACCCAGGCAGGAAGAGAGATGTTAGCTAAAGACCCTGATTGTCCGGGGAGTCTTGGTCTGGCTATCAGTGAGGCAGTAGAAGAGGCAGTAAGTCGCGAGGACACTCATTATTCCTTAGGCAGCGTATTAAATCATGTTTTATTACACCAGACCATCATCGGTTTAGAAGCCAAGAAAGTTATGGAACAGATTGGTGAATATCCGGATATACTTATTGGCTGTGTGGGAGGGGGATCAAACTTTGCTGGTCTTTTCTTGCCCTTTATCCCCGATAAGCTTAGTGGATTGAAACCCGATTTGAGGATAATAAATGTTGAACCAACCAGTTGCCCTACTTTAACCCGGGGCCCCTATACCTATGATTATGGCGATGTAGCCGGGCTTACTCCTTTATTAAAGATGTATACTCTGGGGCACGGTTTTATTCCCCCACCAGTACACGCTGGAGGTTTGAGGTATCATGGAATGGCTCCGATTATCTGTCATCTACTTAATTTAGGATTGGTGGAAGCTCGAGCGGTAAATCAGTTAGAGACTTTTGAAGCCGGGGTAACTTTTGCCCGGAACGAGGGGATTATTAGTGCCCCCGAAACTGACCATGCCATTCGAGTTACTATTGAGGAGGCGCTTAAATGTAGAGAGACCGGAGAGGCAAAGACTATTCTGTTAGCCCATAGTGGGCATGGGCATATGGATATGGCGGCTTACGAGGCTTACTTTGCTGGAAAATTAGAAAATTATGCCTATCCTCAAGAAAAAATCGACGAGTCTTTAAAAGAGTTACCCAAAGTTTAAAAGGAAACGATTAGGAGGGAGCGCTCCTAACTAGTAATTAGGTAACTAATCAGGTATTTTAAAGGGTATAATTAGGCTACCGAAGAAGGTAGGTTTATCTCCTAGAAAATAACAATAAATAATAATAGTAGAGTAGAATAGTAGAAAAATAAGCTTATTCTCTTTCTATAAAAAAGGGCTAAACCTACCTTTTATTGGCTTGGTCGAGTTTATCCTCTAACCATTGTCCTTTAACCACATCTAATTCCTAAGCAAAGTTGCAGTTTTTATTGACCGTTCTTTTAATTTTTAATATAATAAAACAAATATTTAAGGAGTAGAAGTTAAAGATCCTAAAAAGACGGGGTGGCTAAAGAACTATGAGAAAAAGAAAAAAAGAGACATTCATCTTTCTAATGGTGTTTTTGGTGGTCAGTTTGCTCTTTAATACCTTTAATATTTTTAATATCTTTAACGCTTTTATTGCCCTTTCTATTATTTCTAATAACATCTTTCCAGTCATAACTGTGGAGGTTTTTGCTCAGAATAACGACCAGAATAATGAAGCACCAACGCTCTCCTCAGAAACTGTTCCTCGCACCGCTTTAGCGGAACTTTTTGTTCAGGAGGGCTGTACTACCTGTCCTACTGCTGAATTCTGTTTAGAAGATCTGGCTTGGGGGGAATATGGTTCGACTAAACTTATTCTGGTGGAGGAGCATTTGTGGGGCGATGGTTACGATACGCCGGAGACTAATGCCCGCTACAATTGGTATGTAGGAGAGGGTAAGAAAGGGACTCCTGATTTATTTATTAATGGGTTAAACAGAAGGATTCAAGGCCTGGCCTGTGAATGTGTAGACGAAAATTATGAATGCTATAGAAAGGCTATTGAGGAGGAAATTGTCCGACCCGCTCTTCTGGAGATTTCCGCGGTTAAAACTTCTTACCTTGCTTCCCCTTCTTTAGAAGGAAAAGAAGGAAAGGTAGAATCTTCAGAAGGAGAGAGAAAAGATGTTGAAGGGTTTCTTCAAGATAAAAACGAAGATAGGGAAGATCCTCTTCAGGAAGAAAGGGATGAAGTCGTAGAACCTTTACCAGAGGGGAGAGGAGAAGAGAAAGGGCCTCTGCCTCTACCGCCAGCAAATAAGGAAGAGGCCAAAGATTTTCTCCCTGAGGAACCAGGCCTAAACCTGGTTATTGAAGGCACCATAAAAAATATAAGCAATGTTCCCTTAGAAGATTTGGCAGTTGGGGGGATGGCAGGTAGAGAGGGAGATGAACCGGGATTTTATTTTTATATAATAGATATATTCCCTTTCCAAAATATACCTTCCCTTCTACCAGGGGGAACCTTCGCTTTTAAATTTACTCCCGAGATATCACGGACCTTGAAAGATGATAAAGCAGAGGAGGAGTTAAATTCTATCCATTTTGTGATTTTGGTACAGAATTTAAAAACTAAAGAAGTCCTCCAGTCTTTTTATATAGAATAAAATAATAAATTAGGCTAAAGGTTAACAATTATCCTAATAATTTAATAATTTTGCTGAGGAGTTTTCAAAATGAACTATCGGGAAGTATACCAGAGGTGGTTAGAAAATGAACATTTAGACCCGGAAGCTAAAGCTGAGCTTCTTGCCCTTAGCGATAACGAAGAAGAGATAAAAGACCGTTTTTATAAAGATCTTGAATTTGGTACGGGAGGCCTGCGGGGGAAGGTGGCTATGGGTACTAATCGGATGAATATCTATACGGTTTCCCGGGTTACCCAGGGGCTGGCTGATTACCTTATCGAAATTGCTGAGGAACAAAAAGATATTAGTTTTCAGGAATATCTTGACCGGGGAGTAGTCATTGCCTATGATTGTCGCCGTAAATCCCGTGAATTTGCCGAGACCTCTGCCCTGGTTCTAGCTGCCAATCACCTTAAAACCTATCTCTTTGAAGATATTCGTCCTACACCTGAGCTTTCTTTTGCGGTGCGTTATTTAGGAGCTATAGCCGGTATAGTAATTACGGCTAGCCATAATCCTCCCGACTACAATGGCTATAAGGTATATGGAGCGGATGGGGGACAGGTCATCCCGGAAATTGCTGATAAGATAATTGCCTATATTGACCAGATAAAAGATTATTTTTTGATTAATCGGCTCGACCGTCTTAGTGCTATGCAAAGAGGTCTACTAAATATTATTGGCTATGAGATAGACCAGGTCTACCTGCAAAAAGTGAAAGAACTTGCTATTCGAGATAAAGAGCAGATCGATCTTTCCCTCAAATTGGTCTATACCCCCCTTCATGGAACGGGCAATATCCCGGTAAGGACTATTTTGAAAGAAAGAGGGTTTAATCATATATTTGTGGTGGAAGAACAGGTTAAACCAGACCCGGAATTTTCTACGGTAGAGACACCTAATCCTGAAAATCCAACTGCCTTTGAGTTAGCTATTCAATTAGGGCAAAAGGTAAGGGCGGAGATATTGATGGCCACTGACCCGGATGCCGACCGTATTGGCCTGGCAGTAAGAAATCCAGATTTCTCTACTCTCAGAGGAGATGTAGAACAGGCCTATATAATCTTAAACGGTAACCAGGTAGGCGTCCTCTTGTTGCATTATATCTTAAGTAGCAAAAAGGAATTACACCAGCTCCCCGCCAATGGCTTTATCGTAAAGACTATAGTTACGAGTGATATGTCTCGAGTAATTGCGGATAGTTTTGGAGTAGAAACCTATGAGACCCTGACTGGTTTTAAATTTATCTGTCACCTGATTAAAGTATTAGAAGAAAGAGAAAAAAAATCATTTCTCTTCGGCTATGAAGAGAGCATAGGTTATTTAGCTGGAGATTTTGTGCGCGACAAAGATGCCATAATTGCTGCGATGTTAATCGGAGAGATGGCTGCTTATTATTCTAAGAGGGGACTTAATTTGCTTCAGGTCTTAGAAGCGCTTTACCAAGAGTATGGCTACTACATAGAGGATCAGCACTCTATCTATCTGGAAGGTCCAGAAGGGGAAGAGAAGATGGCTAGAATAATGGAATCTTTTAGAGAAGAAACCCCCTCTGTTGAAGGTATGGAGATAGTCAGAATAGATGATATCCTAAAGAGAGAAAGTTTTGATTTAAAATCTAAAAAGATTACTCCTCTGGATTTTCCCTCTTCGAATGTGTTAAAAGTAGTTTTTTCCGACGGTTCCTGGTATTGTCTGCGCCCCTCCGGAACCGAACCCAAAATCAAACTATATCTCTCTTTTCATAGTAAAACAGGGAAAGAGGCTCAGCAAAAGGTCAATCGAGCCAAAGATACTCTTTTACAGAAAATGAATTCGATCATTAACCTTTGATCCTCCTGACTGACCCAAATTAACACTTTTTCGCTTTCCCTATGGCTATAGGGCCACCTTTTAGGATTATGCGATTATTATTATTTTGATGAAGAGTTTAGTTTTAGGTTTTAATTAAGTCTTATCCAATACCAGAAGGAGCCTGAAATTATTTTGCCTTATTTAATTTATTTGGTATAATAAAATCCAAGCTAAGATTAAAACTTGAGACCTAAACCTTAAGGGAGGCTTTTTAGATGTTTTTTAAGAAAATGTTAAAGAGGGAGAATAAAATAAAAGATGAACGATAAAAAACCATCCATCGAAGAATGGAAAGATTTGTATGCTGCAGCTATAGAATTTAAGGAGATAAAATGTTGGGACTGGATGTGGGATACGGATATATTTGGAGTACAAAACCCGATAAACGGGGAGATTGGATATTGTTGTGTAATGGGAGGAGCAGGAGAGCATTTTGCCTTGGCCGTATATTTAGGTAGTGAAGGTTTAAATGGTTATCTAAAAATTCAATCAGGGAAGACTTATCCCTCCCTCGAAGAGGTACTTGATAGCCAGAATTTACTTATGGTTTCTTTTGAAGATAGAAAATATTTAGAGAAAGAAGACCTTCAGTTAATCAAAGAACTTGGTCTAAAATTTAAAGGACGCCATTCCTGGCCCTTATTCCGGAGTTATCAGCCCGGTTGTCATCCCTGGTTTTTAACTAGCAAGGAGGTTCTATATTTAACCTTATGCCTAAGACAGGCCATGGAGGTCTCCCTCCGTTTTAAAAATAACCCCCGGATGTTTACTCCCCCTACGGAAAATCACTATTTGGTTCGCGTCCCTCAAAAAGAAAAAGACAGTTTGTCCTGGAAAGATATCTGGATGGAACCCTTACCCTTAGCTAAAGCAGAAATTAGTGTAGAACCTACGGAGAGGCAGAGAAATTGTTTGGAGAGGGTAAAGACCGGCATATCCCATCGACAGGGCATCTGGGAGGCAGATTTCTTTTATTACCCGCATGCGGTAAAAGAAGAAGAAGACGAAAGACCTTTTTATCCCTATATAACTTTATGGGTGGATCACTACTCCGGTTTTATATTCGGTCACTATTTAGCCAAACCAGCAGAATGCATAGAGGAATTTAGCGGGCAATTCTTAAAGATTGCGGAAGAGATGGAATATTTACCTCAAGAAATATTAGTAAAAAAAGAAGAGACCTTTCAACTACTTAAGCCCCTTACTTCCGAACTGAGAATTAATTTAAAAAAGGTGAAAAAATTAAAGATGCTGGAAGAAGCCAAAGCGAGCATGTTTAAATTTACTGCTGGTGAATAAGGCAAACAGAACGACATTACCTAAATCTTAAATCGGCCTAGTGAAACTTGACCTCGGAAAAAGGGAGAAAAGTTTGCTTTACTCTCCAAAATCCTTGTATTATTTTTTCTTTAATTTTCTTCTTCCCCTTTTTCTTTAATCTCTCCNNTATAATGATTATTCATAAAGATATATTGGTCAGTAGTCTTTTCGGCAATCTTCTTTATCTTAGGTACCCATTCTCTTAATTCTTCTTCGGTATAGAGATAATCATATCTTTGATAAGCCTTCTCATGTTCCCACCAGTTAATTTTATTCCGTCCGTGAAAGCGGACATAACCCAGATTAGACGTAGCTTCGGCTACCGGAGGGACTAATCCTTTGAGCCGGGGTTGGTCCACACAGCAAAAACCTATATTATTGTCCTTTAAAATCATAAATATTTCCCTATTTATCCAGTAGGCATTTCTGAATTCTACTACCAAAGGTATATCTTCCATTCTTTTTTTAAAACGAAGAAGGTAATCCCGATTAGGGACAGTATTATAAAAGGAATAAGGGAATTGGGCTAACACGCAAGCGAATTTACCTGATTCTATCAGTGGTTCTAGGGATTTTTTAAAATCATAAAAGACTGCAGGATTTTCCTCTCGGCTATGGGTCATCTCCTGGTGGGCTTTCACTACAAACTTAAAGTCAGGAGGGACTTTTTGTTGTAAGTAATGAAAAGAGGCGGGGCGAGGTATCCGATAGTAAGTAGAATTAATTTCTGTAGCTTTGAACCTTTGGGCATATATTTTAAGCATATCCTGTTTAGTAGTATTTTTCGGATAGAAGGGGCCTACCCAATCTTCGTAACTGAAACCAGAAGTGCCGATATACAGCATCTCTACTGTTTTCTCCCTCCTCTAAATTTTCTTAAAATGCCGATAACTTTACCCAGGATTATCACTTCGGAGGTAATGATAGGCTGATAAAGGGGGTTAGAAGGCTGGAGGATAATTTGTCTATCTTTTTTATACCATCTCTTTACCGTAACTTCTTCCTGATTTAAAAGGGCAATTACTATATCTCCATTTTCTACCTCCGACTGCGGTTTGACCAGCACGTAGTCTCCATCCAGAATGTGGTCACCAATCATGCTATTACCTTCTACTCTGACCATAAAACCATCTTCACTCCCGATAAGTTCCTCAGGTAGGGGGATAACTTCGGTAATATGCTTTGAAGCCCAGAGGGGTTCCCCGGCAGCTACGCTTCCCACCACCGGCATCTTCTTGGTCTGGGTTAGGAGTTTAATCGCTCGGGATCTCTCTTTTTCTCGACGGATATAGCCTTTTTTTTCCAGAATAGTAAGGTACTTATAGGCTGTAGCCGAAGAGGTTACCCCTACCGCCTTACAAATTTCTCGAACTGTGGGAGGATAACCTCTCTCTTTAATCTCTTTTTGAATTAACTGGAGGGTTTTCTGCTGCTGGGGAGAAAGCTCCTCTTTTTTAGACAAGTCCATTTTCTCCTTCTTTACCAAATTTTTTCCTTTTTGCTAGTATTTTAGTATAAACATATGTTTATTGTCAAGTTTTCCTCTTTCTCTTTCTTCCCTTAATTAATGGTCAAGGAGGTGGAGTATCTCAGTGAGGAGATGCTGACCTATGATCTTGGTCAGCTGAAAGACCAATTGCTCCAGGTACGGGGAAGAAAGCTTTCCTTCTGGTATAGTTAGCTGTAGAGACGGTAGTTCGATGATTAACTTTAATTCTTTCCTCAGGTAGATTTACCTCCTTATCCAGAAAAAGAAGTTCTCTTCTTTTCCTTTAGTTTAGTTTCTTAAGGTAAGTCTACCTTTTTTTGTTGAGCTATGTATGGGCAAGTTAGTTTCCTAAAGTACCTACTAAAATTTTACCCTATCGCGCTATGCTAGAGATGGTCCAGAGTCAATATACTACGCTCCTTTCCCTAAGTAGCAATTATTAATTTTATTAAGACGAGGTCTCTGCCTTTTAAAGAAAACGAACTACTAGTCTGGGTCTTTTTTGCCCCCTTTAAATATAAAAGAGATTAAGCTATAATTAAACCAAAACAATTTAGTGTACTTTTTGAGGGTAGACCAATGAAATTAAAATATGGCAAAGAGGAAATCTTATTACCTCTGGAAGAGAAGCATATCTTAAAAATATTGGATTTAAAGAAGCAGAAAGTTCTACCCAATCCCCAGGACAAATTAAAAGAATTACTAAAGAATCCCATAAATAGTCCCTCTCTAAGCGATTTGATTATTCAGAAAGAAGCTAAGAATATCTTAATCATTGTTAACGATATCACTCGTCTTACCCCTTATAGGCTAATTTTGCCTCCCCTCTTAGAAGAACTACAGCAAATAGGGGTAGGAAGAGAAAATATTGCCTTTCTGGTTGCTACTGGCATTCATCGCGGTAACTCGGAAGAAGAAATAAAGAAAATATTTGGAGAGGATATATCCTCTACCTATAAATTTGTCAACCACAATGCTGATGATCCTCACCTTAAATATTTAGGTAAATTAAGTAGTGGTAATGAACTCTGGGTTAACCCTTTAATCTCCAGAGTAGATTTTATTATTACCACTGGGGTCATCGTCCCTCATTATTTTGCCGGTTTCTCCGGAGGGAGAAAATCAATCCTCCCGGGGATAAGTGGCGGGAAGACTATTGAGGCCAACCATTTCCAGATGGCCTACGGGATAGCCCGGGTAGTAAAGGAAGTGGAGGTAATATTAATCTCTTCTCTACCTCCCGCTAAGGTGCGTAAACTATTTTTTGTCCCCATGGAGAACCTTGCTCAGGCTCTCTCCTATGTGTTAAAGAGAAATATGGGAAGGATTTTCAGGCCTATCTCCTCCCCTCGGGGAATACTGTGGTTCCGCAGGTAATTTAAGCTTATTTATTATTAATTTTTATTTTTTGTCCTGGCAAGTAAGTGAAACGACTGAAGCAATTTCTAGAAATATAACCTATTTTATTTAACAGAGTGCTAGTTTAGTTAATATAAGGAGGTTAATTTTGATGTCTTATTCCATAGCCTTTATTGCACCTTACCCTAAAATGGGAGAATTATTTTCGGAAATTTGTCAAGAAACTAATAAGAAAATTATAATAAAAATCGGAGACCTAGAAGAAGGAGTTCGTCAAGCTGTGGAATTAGAGGAACAGGGGGAGGTTGAGGTTATAATAAGTAGAGGGGGGACGGCGATTGCTATTAAGAAAAAAGTTACCAACCTTCCCGTGGTGGAGGTTCAGGTTAGCGGCTTTGATTTAATTCGAGTCCTTCACCAAGCTCGGCAGGAAACTGATAGAGTAGCAGTGGTAGGCTTTTATCCTTTTACCTATGGTTTAGAGGGCTTAGGAGAGATTATGAATATGGAGATTGAAATATTAACTTTAAAGGAGAACTGGTATAAACACCCCCTTTATATAGAAAAAAAACTAAAAGAAGTAAAATACAAAGGTTATAACTGGGTAGTAGGAGACAATATTTCCGTAGAAGTGGCTAAAAAACTGGGCATGAAGGCCCTTTTGATAGAATCAGGCAAAGAAGCTTTAATGCAATCAATCTTAGAAGCCGAAAGAGTTGCAGAAGTTAGAAAGAAAGAGTTAGAAAGAACTAAGAGGATAAAAAGCATTATCGATTTTGCCTATGAGGGTGTAATCACTATCGACCAGAACGGTATTATCGATACCTTTAATCCTCAGGCCGAGAAGATTTTTAAAAGAGAAGCGTATAAAGTGATAGGGAAGAGTATAAAGGAAACATTTCCAGAATTTGATTTTTTAAACCTAACAAAAATAGAGCAGGAAATAGAAGATAAAATATGGACAATCGGGGATATAAAAATTGTAGCCAATATTATTCCCATTAAGATTAATGGTGAAATAGTTGAAACCGTAATTACTTTTCAGAAGGTTTCCCAAATACAAAAGACCGAACAAAAAATAAGAGAAAAGTTATATTTAAAAGGGAATGTGGCCGAAAATACCTTTAATGATATTATTGGTCAGAGTCAAATATTTAGGAATTTAAAGGAGGAGGCAAAAAATTACGCCCAGGTTGATTCGCCTATTTTAATTTATGGTGAAACCGGAACAGGTAAAGAACTTTTTGCTCAGGCCATACATAATTATAGTCCGAGAAAAGATAATCCCTTTGTAGCTTTTAATTGTGCTGCCCTTCCCGAAAGTCTTCTAGAGAGTGAACTTTTTGGGTATGTGGAGGGTGCCTTTACTGGGGCTAAAAAAGAAGGAAAAGTAGGTCTTTTCGAACAAGCCCATAAGGGGACTATTTTTCTCGACGAGATAGGAGAGATTTCTCCCCATATTCAAGCTCGCCTACTCCGAGTTCTTCAAGAACGTAAAGTAAGAAGGTTGGGAGATGATAAAGTAATACCTGTGGAGGTTAGAATTATTACCTCTACCAACAAGAGACTTGCTCAGTTAATTAAAGAAGGTAAGTTTAGAGAAGATTTATACTACCGGATTAATGTCTTGCACTTAGAGATTCCGCCTTTACGAGAACGGAAAGAGGATATACCTTTGCTGGTTAATTTTTTCATAAGAAAGTATGGATATAAATTTAAAAAATCCATAGAAGGTATTTCCGATGAAGGGATGCAGATACTAAAAAATTATGATTGGCCGGGCAATATTAGACAGTTAGAAAATATTATAGAAAGATTGATGGTTATAACGAAAGCTAATTTTATTATAACTAATTTAGTGAAAGAAGTTATGAAATCGCAGTATGAAGGTGGTAAGACAAATAATTACCTTGTTTCTGCTAAGGAAGGTTCTAGTCTGGATAATATAGATGTAGATATAGATTATAATCATCTATTGAGAGGTAGCTTAGAAGATATAGAAAAAATTATTATCAAAGAAATTATTAGAGAAGAAAAAGGGAATAAAGCTGCTGCTGCAAAAAGATTAGGTATTAGCCGTACCACTTTATGGCGAAAATTGACTAATAAGTAACTAAGGAAAGTAAAGAAATAAAATTTTGGGCTAGCAGTAAAATCCGCCGTTTCATAATATAACTATAGCAAAATGAAACAAAGCGGATTTTTCATTTATTAAATAAAGAGAAACTGTATTTTGTCTTTTTAAAAGTATCATAATGGAACTTTTATAATGAAAAAGGTATTTATTGGTTAGATAATATAATTATTTTAAAAGTCCTTTAAAATATATAAGGATGAAGAAAATGCCTACTTAAAATCAAAGTTGGCATGGAAATTGCTTACTATAAAATTAGAGATGGTTTAACTACTAATCTTACATTAAAGAATATTAGAACTGGAATAAGATGCATGATTTATATAATAGCCGATGATCTAACCGGGGCCAATGATACGGGAGTACAATTTGCCAAAAAGGGCTATAAAACCCTGGTGTCCGTCTCAGATAAAATAGGATTTCTACCCACCCCAGAAGATGTAGAGGTATGGGTAATAGATACTGAAACTCGGGAACTAGCAGATAAAACCGCCAGAGAGAAATTAAAAGGTATTTTGAGCACCATAAAGGTTCACAAAAAAGATATTGTTTACAAAAAGGTAGATTCTACTTTAAGGGGCAATATTGGAGCAGAACTGGAAGAAATAATGAAGATTCTACCGCGAGATCTCTGTATGTTTAGTCCGAGCTATCCCTTTTACCATCGGATAACGGTGGGCGGTTATCTCGTGGTTGGCCAGCAACCTTTAGGTTTAAGCGAGTATGCGGGTAATAATTTAAGGCCAGTACCAGTAGAAGATTATTTCATCCCCTTTTTATTAAAAAAACAGACTGCCCTCCCAGTCGCTCAGCTTGACTTAAAAGAGGTGGCTAAAGGGGGGAAGACTATTTTACGAAAATTAAATGAACTTTACCAAAGAGGAGATAAAATCATAGTTATTGATTCTACTGCCGAAGAACATTTAAAGGATATATGGCTTAGTGGCTTAGAATTTGAAGGGACCGTTTTATTTTCCGGCTCCGCCGGTTTAGCTAATCACTTTCCTTATGTCGGCAATAAATATAAAGAGGAAGGACTTAAGATAAACCTGGAAAATAATCAAAGCCCCGTTATCGTAGTGGCGGGTTCACGTAATCTTCTGATGGAGGAGCAAGTAAATTATCTTAAAAATAGATTGAGTTTTACCGAATTAAAGATTGATTTAGAGTCAATTTTTACCAATAGAGAAGCTCTTTTAGCCAGTTATGTTACTCAAGGTATAAAGGCTCTACAAGATAAGCAAGATTTAATCATCTATACCAATGCCCTTTACCACGAAAAGCACTCCATCAATAAAAAATTGATGTTAAAGTACCAGCTTAGTTTTAGGGAATTAGAACTTAAGCTTAAAACCTTTCTGGGAGAATTGGTTTCTAAGTTAGTGGAAAACAGTGGGGCTAGAAATTTAATTTTAACCGGGGGAGATGTAGCAGTGGGAGTTTGTGCCGCCTTAGGTCTCCATAATTTGTATATTTTAGATGAACTTTTACCCGGTATCCCCTTATCTCTGGCGAAGGGTAAAAATTTCAAGCTAAATATGATAACTAAAGCGGGGGGCTTTGGGAAAGAAGATACCTTGTATAATTTAATAAATAAATTAATAAACTATTAGAAAGGGAAATAAGGTTCACTAACTACTGACTATGACTACTAATAAAATAATAAATAGTGGACTAGATTATTAGCTAATAAAATGAAGAGACCAATAATTGGTATTACTATGGGCGATCCAGCCGGTATAGGAGCAGAGATTATCGTTAAGGCCTTGAGCCGAAAAGAGATTTATAAAAAAGCAAAACCGGTGGTTATTGGTAGCTATAGCGTGCTTGCTGACGCCTTAAGATTTATCCCTTCTGATTTAGAGCTAAACATCATTAAAGAAATAAAAGAAGTTAAAGGAGAATTTGGCTTAATCGATCTTTTAGATCTAAATAATATTAGCTTAGAGGAATTTAGCTATGGAGAAGTAAGTGCCAGGACCGGTCAGGCCTCCTTAGACTACATTTATAAAGCGATAGACTTGGCAATGGCTAAGGAGATTGATGCGGTGGTAACTGGGCCTATTCATAAGGAAGCCATTAAAGCTGCTGGTTCTCCACACCCAGGCCATACTGAGATATTTGCTACTAAAACTGATACAAAAGATTATGCCATGATGCTGGCGGATGGGCATTTTAGAGTGATTCATGTTTCAACACATGTTTCTTTACGGAAGGCATGTGACCTGGTTAAGAATCAACGAGTCTTGACAGTTATTCGCTTAGCAGACAAGGCATTAAAAGATCTAGGCATTCAGGAACCCAAAATTGGGGTTGCTGGGTTAAACCCACATGCTGGTGAAGGAGGATTGTTCGGCAAGGAAGAAATAGATGAAATTATTCCCGCTATAAATGAGGCGAAGAAAGATGGTATAAATGTAGAAGGACCAATTCCTCCAGATACTATTTTTTCGAAAGTACTTGGCAGGCAGTACGATATAGCGGTAGTAATGTACCATGATCAAGGGCATATCCCCATGAAAGTAATGGGATTTAAATATGACAAAAAAACCAATAAATGGTCCAGTATGAGTGGGGTTAATGTTACAGTAGGATTACCGATTATTCGAGTTTCCGTAGACCATGGCGTTGCCTTTGGCAAGGCAGGCGAGGGTAGGGCTAACGAAGAAAGTATGGTAGAAGCTATTAAAATGGCTATCCAATTTGCCAGTAGACATAAAGTAAATGCTGCTGAAAATCGAAGAGCAATTGTTAGGTAAGGAATTTAGGTAAGGAGTTCAAAAATAATGAAGGATTTTATTTTTCAAATGCCTAAGAGGATTGAAGCCGGTTTTTCTAAAAGCAGAGAAATAGTAAGAATAATTAAGGGAATAGAACTTAAGAATGTATTAATACTCGTTGATTATAATTTAAAAAGGGTGGGGGCAGTTAATCATATATTTGATAATCTAAGAGAGGCAAATATTTGTTTTACAATATTTGATAATATAAAAAATGAGCCAACCACAACTGAAATAGATCAGGCTATTAACGAGCTAAATGTTACTTCTAATTACGATGGTATTATTGGTATTGGTGGTGGTAGTACTATTGATATGGCTAAATTATTGGCGGTATCTGGGAGTATTGAGGGTTCTGTAAAAAATTATATAGGAACGAATTTAATTAACAAACCTGGTATTCCATTGATTGTTCTTCCTACAACTTCAGGTACAGGTGCTGAAGTTACCCCCAATGCTATAGTTAAGGATAGAAGAGAAAAATGGAAAAAAGGCATAATTAGTCCTTACTTGATACCAACTTTAGTTATTCTTGACCCTGAACTTACCTTTTCAGTCCCGCCAAAGATTACTGCTGAAACAGGACTAGATGCCTTTACTCACGCAATCGAATGTTTTATTGGTAAAAAATCAAACCCAATAAGTGACTTATTCGCACTAGATGCCATTAGGTTAATTAATAAATATCTACGGAGAGCAGTTAGAGATGGAAGTGATAGAGAAGCAAGATATTATATGTCACTCGGAAGTCTTTATGGTGGGGTAGCTATAATAAATTCCGGGACAGGTGGGGTACACGCTTTGGCTTATCCGCTCGGTGGGGAATATGATATTAGCCATGGTTTATCCAATTCAATCCTGCTAGCGGAAGTTATGGAATTTAACGCAGAAGCAGTTTCCGAAAAATTTATTAAAGTAGCTGAGGTAATGGAAATTAGAACTACCGATTTTACTTTTACCCAAGAAAAAATCGTAAAATCTGTGGTAGATGAAATTAGAAAATTGGTTAGCGATGTCGGCATCAGTAGTGAAGGCCTTTTTATGGTTTCTGATAAAGTACTGGACCATCTTGCCACAATGGCAATATCGGAACAACAGCGTCTTCTGGAGAATAATCCTCGACCTATTTCATTTGAAGATGCTCGACAAATATATAAAAAGTCACTGGAGTTGGTATAATTACTGTCGATATGATAATTAAAAAA
>DFYM01000006.1 GCA_002383355.1 Candidatus Immundihabitans aquiphilus
AGAATTGCATCGCTTTCATCAGGCGGACTTGATACACTTCCACATAATGGAGCCGTACTGACTCTGCTGGCTGTTACCGGGCTCACTCACAAGGATTCATACCTTGACATCATGATGACAAGCCTTGTAAATCCAATTATCGCAACAGTGATCTGTATAATCCTTTATGCAGGATTCGGAATACTATAAGACATAAAACCTGTAAAAAAATGAGGAATATGCAGAAATGCATATTCCTCTCATTTAAAGGAAAATATACCAGTTCGGGAGGTTAACATGAGATTAGAGGGAAAAGTATCCATTGTCACTGGAGCAGCTCAGGGTATAGGTAAAGCCACTGCATTGAAGTTTGCTGCTGAAGGTTCAAAGGTAGTCATCTGCGATGTAAGGCTGGGGTCGATGGATGAGATCTCCTCAGAGCTGAAGGAAATGAATGCAGAGTTTCTGGCATATGAAGTCAATGTGGTAAACAGGGACCAGATCAAGACTATGGTGGACGATGTGGTATCCAGGTGGGGAAAGATTGACGTGCTTGTCAACAATGCCGGGATTACAGCGGACAACCAGCTCATAAAGATGCCTGAAGAGGATTTCGACAAGGTAATTGATGTCAACCTCAAGGGAACATTTCTAATGGGGCAAGGTGTGATGAAAGAAATGGTAAAAAATCGTTATGGACGTATTATTAATATTGGTTCGATAGCAGGTGAAATTGGTTCAGTATTATCTGGTGCAAATTATGCTGCTTCAAAAGGTGGTGTTTTTGCGCTTACTAAAACTATGGCTAGATATGGCGCTCCCTACAATATCACAGCCAATTGTATATCTCCAGGACACATTGATACACATATGACAAGTGTCTGGAGTAAGGGAGAGAAAAATGCGTTTATTAATAATATACCTCTAAAAAGACTTGGCAAACCTGAGGAAGTAGCCTGGGGTATTTTGCTATTAGCTTCAGATGAAGCTTCTTTTGTTACTGGAGTAATCTTGGATATTAATGGTGGTATTTTAATGAAATGACCTAATTTGCGTTTCTAGATACTAGAAAGATTGGTGGTGTTGTGTTATATTTGGGTTAATCCAGCGAGAAAAAAAGAAGAGTTTAAATTTTATATTCATAAAAATATCTTAATATAAATGCAATTAAAAATATATAGAGTATGCTTTGATAAACTACATTTGTCTTTTGTTGATAGTAATAGTATATGAACACTAGAGATAAAAGGAGGTACCATGAAATACTATTCAGAAAATTTGATTCTAAAATTAAATAACTATGCCAGCCAACTTAGAATGGATGCATTAAAAATGATTTATGAACGAGGTGCTGGTCATCCGGGAGGGTGTCTTTCTTGTGCGGAGATTATTAGTACCTTGTATTTTTATTATCTCAGGATTAATCCTAGAAATCCTCATTGGGAAGACCGTGATCGTTTTATCTTAAGCAAAGGTCATGCATCTGCAATATTATATGCTGCTTTAGCTCGAAGAGGTTTTTTTGAGATTGGAGAATTACAAACCTGGGGTCATCCTAACAGTAGATTACAAGGTCACCCTGATCGTTTAAAAACTCCTGGAGTTGAGATGACTTCAGGAACCTTAGGGCAAGGCTTATCGATTGCCAGTGGGATGGGTTTAGCTGCTAAACTTCTTAATGCTAAGTGGCATATTTACGTTCTAATGGGAGATGGTGAATGCCAAGGCGGTGTGGTATGGGAAGGAGCAATGATGGCTTCTAAGTATCATTTATCAAATATTACTGTCATTGTAGATTACAATGATGTTCAATTAGACGGAGCTTGCCATGAAATTATGCCGCTAGAACCATTCGTTAAAAAATGGCAATCATTCAACTTTGCTGTAATTGAGATTGATGGTCATAACATTATTGAAATTCTTAAAGCTTTTGACCTATCTAAAGAAATCCATGATAAGCCTACTGTAATAATTGCCCATACGACTAAAGGCAAAGGAGTGTCTTTTATGGAAAATGAAGCTAAATGGCATGGTGTAGCTCCTGATGAGGAGCAATACAGAATGGCTATAACAGAATTGAAAGGGGGAACTAATGAGTAAATTAATGTCTTCCCGTATTGCTTATGGAGAAGCTCTGGTAGATTGTGGCATTGAAAATAACCAAGTAGTGGTCGTTGTGGCAGATGTTTCCTCCTCAGTCAAGACCGATTTTTTTGAAAAAAGATTTCCAGAAAGATTCTTTAATGTAGGAATTGCCGAGCAATGTTTAGTAAATGTAGGAGTGGGACTATCTTTAGAGGGTTTTATACCTTTTGTGAATACTTTTGCCGGTTTACTCTTACGTTCTTTTGAACAGATCAGAACTTGTGTAGGTTATGCTAATACAAATGTAAAATTGGTGGGAAGCTATGCAGGAATTTCTGATTATAAAGATGGAGCAACTCATTATTCCATATGCGATATAGCAGCGATGCGTGCAATACCAAATTTAACAGTGATTGTTCCCGCAGATGCTGTTGAGGTTCGAAAGTTTGTGCCTAAAATTGCCGAATTTACCGGACCGGTTTATTTTCGAATAAGTAGAGCAGATACCCCCGTCATATTTGATGATTCTCACCAAGTTACAATTGGGAAAGGTCAAATTATACATGAAGGAGATGACTTGACGATTATCGCAATAGGTGTCATGGTAGAAAGAAGCATAAGAGCTGCTCAACTGCTAAAAAAAGAAGGAATTAAAGTTAGAGTCATTAATATGCCCACTATAAAGCCACTTGATCAAAATTTGATTAATTTAGCTGTGCATGAGACTGGAGCTATGGTAACAGCAGAGGAGCATTCAATTGTAGGTGGATTAGGAGGAGCGGTTTCAGAATATATCAGTCAGGTTCATCCTGTACCGATAGAGTTTGTTGGAGTGTATGATACTTTTGTGGAAACCGGACTTAATCATGAATATTTATTGGACCATTTTGGCATGTCTGTAGAAGATATTATTAAGGCTGCTAAAAAAGTATTTAAACGTAAAAATGAGTATCATTAGAGTCTTCACAAATGATATAAAAATAATACGGAAGACAGTAAAGTGAATAATAAAGACAAGATGTAATTAGGTATATTTAGAAATTTACAAATTTTGACAAATATAAGAAGGGGTGTTAAAATAGGAAAAATTTAATAAGAGGCTGAGGAAGGGAAGAGTAGGCTAAAGATTTCTGGTAGGTAGCGAAAAGGAATTTTTAGCCCAAGACCAACCCGGAGGCTAAAGATGAATCTATTAAAGAGAGTAAATCTTTTGGGAAGCCCCCTTAAGAGCTATTAAATAAGAGAGCTCTGAATAATTTTTTGTTTCAGAGAAATAGAGTGGAACCGCGAAAATCTTTCGTCTTTATAACTAAGGCGAAAGATTTTTTTATTATTAGTGCTACCCGAAGCAATCTTCAGAAATATAACCTAGTTTATTTAACAGAGCGGTAGTAAATGAGATAAAAAAAGATAAACGCAGAGAAGGGTTTAATTCATCGGACCTATAGTAATAGTAACAGTAAATAAAAAATAGAAACAAAATAAATCTACCTCCGATATAAGAGGAAGGTATAAATACAAAATACAACTGAGTACTAAAGCACTAAAGATTAAATAGAAAGGTTGTGGTATAAAGATGGGAAAAGAGGTAATTAATATCGGTATATTAGGGTTGGGGACTGTCGGGCAGGGGGTAGTAAAGATCTTGCAGGAAAATAGAGAATTGATTGAGCAAAAGATCTACCCCCGAAAAATAGTTTTAAGAAAGATAGCGGATAAAGACCTAGATAAGATTAAGCTTCTCCCTTACCCGGAGCTTTATCCAGTATTTACTACTTCAGCCCAGGAGGTTTTAGCCGACCCCGAAATCGATATTGTAGTAGAAGTTATAGGAGGCTTTGAACCAGCCAGAGGCTTTATTAAACAGGCCCTTGAATCAGGGAAACATGTGGTTACTGCTAATAAGGAAGTGATTGCTCGGGCAGGTTATGAAATTTTTGATTTAGCCCAAAAAAGCAAGGTTTATTTTCTTTTCGAAGCCAGTGTAGCTAGCGCGATCCCTATAATTGGTGCGCTTTCTCATTCTCTTACCTCTTATAAAATAAAAGAGGTAATAGGGATTTTAAACGGGACTACCAATTATATCCTTACTCGCATGAGTGAGGAGGGCAGAGACTATCAGGCCGCCTTAGAAGAGGCTAAAGAAAAAGGTTATGCTGAGGCTGACCCTACTAAAGATGTCAATGGATTTGATAGTTTTAATAAAATATTTATCCTTTCAGCTATTGCCTTTCGGGCGAAGATTAACCCGGAAAAGATCTACTACGAAGGGATAGAAAATATTTCTCAGATAGATATTAAATATGCTCGAGAGTTGGGTTACACGGTTAAGCTTTTAGCCTTAGCCCAGAACAACGGTGAATATCTGGAGGTAAGGGTGCACCCGGCTTTAATCCCCCGGAGGCATACTATGGCTAACATTAATGATGCCTATAATGGGATTCTAATCCGAGGGGAAGAAGGTTTTGGAAACTTAACCTTTTCTGGCCTGGGTGCTGGTGCCTTACCCGCCGGAAGCATGATAGTTAGTGATATAATTAAAATAATTAACCATTTTGATTACTATCGAAATGATTATAACTGTTTTGAAGAGAAAGAGATTAGAGATTTTCAGCAAACCTATTCTCCTTTTTATTTAAGGATAAAGGTTAAAGATAGACCAGGGGTCCTGGCAGAGATTGCTGGTTCTTTTGCCCGGAATCAAGTTAGTTTTGCCTCAGTTATTCAAAAAGGGGAAGCAGGGGAGATAGTAGATATTGTCTTTCTAACCCATCGGGCAAAAGAAGGCAATGTGCAGGCAGCCTTAAAGGAAGTTGCTCAACTGGGATGTGTAGAGAAAATAGGTAATGCTATCCGAGTAGTGGAGATTTAATTAGTCCTTGGTGAAGAGTGATACTCGTTAGCATTAAATAAAAAATACAAAACCGGTTTTTAGTTATTAGTAGGGGAGATTATCGCCTCCCCATAAGTTATTTGCCATGACATTGTAAATTATAAACAGGAAGAACAGTGTCTTGCTAACGACTAACGACTATTCACTATCGACTAATAAAGGAGAAAGAATTATGATAAAAGTGCGAGTCCCGGCTACCAGTGCTAACCTGGGACCGGGCTTTGATTGCCTGGGTTTAGCCCTGAAATTATATTTAAATTTAGAGATAGAGGAAACCGCCGGGGGAGGATTAGAAATTAAGTGTGAAGGGGAAGGGGCAGAGCAATTCCCGGCTGACGAGAGCAATCTAATCTGGCGGTCTATAAATTTGGTGTGGCAAAAGGCTAAGAAAGTCGGTAGCCAAAGGGGCTTAAAGATAAGGGCCTTAAACGAAATACCGGTTACCCGCGGATTAGGTAGTAGCGCAGCAGCCCTCATCGGGAGCTTAGTAGGAATAAACAAAGCTTACCATCTGGATTTAACTGAGGCAGAGATAATTGACTTAGCCCTTCCTTTAGAGGGGCATACCGATAATTTAGTTCCGGCTTTAGTGGGTGGACTTACCATAAGTTATAAAAATGAAAAAGGGGGGGTAAGTTGGAGCAAGATAAAGCCAGCGAAAGATCTGAGAGTGGTAGTGGCGGTACCGGATTTTACTTTAAGTACGGAGAAGATGAGGAAAATTTTACCCTCCCAGGTATCCAGGTCGGATGCCATATTTAATTTAAGCCGGGTTTCCCTTTTAGTAAAGGCTTTACAAGATTCAGATTGGGGGATATTAGCGGCGGCTATGGAAGATAAACTCCATCAGCCCTTTCGGGCACCTTTTATCCCCGGGATGGAGGCAGTGTTTTCTAAAGTAAAGAAAACAGGTTTGGCCGGCATAGCCCTGAGTGGTTCGGGACCCTCAGTAATATCCTTGACGAAAAAGGGTTCAGAGGAGATAATAAGTAAAATAATGAAAGATACCTTTAGAGAGGCCGGAGTAAATTGCCGCATCCTGGTCTTAGAAGTCGATGGAGAGGGTACAAAAATAGAAGGTAGGTGAAGAAAGATGAAAAAATACCGGATGGCCATAGTGGGCGCTACAGGGGCAGTAGGGGAAGAGATGAGATTGGTTTTAGAAGAGAGAAAGTTTCCGGTGGAAAAATTAAGCCTTTTTGCCTCAGCTCGATCGGCGGGCAAAGAGTATGAGTTCAGGGGGGAAAAGGTGGTGGTACAGGAATTAAAGGATAATTCTTTTACCAAAATCGATATTGCCCTTTTTTCCGGCGGAGACGAAGTAAGCCAGCATTTTGCTCCTCTGGCGGTCGAGCAGGGGGCTGTCGTAATAGATAATGGTAAATATTTTCGAATGGACCCTGAAGTTCCCTTAGTAGTCCCCGAGGTGAATCCTGATGATTTAAAATGGCATAAAGGTTTAATCGCCAATCCTAACTGTTCTACTATCCAGATGGTAGTGGCTTTAAAACCCATTTATGATGCAGCGGGGATAGAAAGGGTGGTAGTAGCTACTTATCAGAGTGTTTCCGGGACGGGGAAAGAGGCGATAGAGGAACTAAAAAATCAAACTGCTTCTATCGCCAGTGGCCAAGAATTTGAGATCAAGGCTTACCCTTATCAGATAGCCTTTAATCTTCTCCCCCATATCGGTTCTTTTACGGAAAATGGCTATACTACCGAAGAGATGAAGATGTTAAATGAAACCAGAAAGATATTAGGAGATAACCGCATCCGGGTTGCCGCTACTACGGTAAGGGTGCCGGTCTATCGAGCTCATTCGGAAGTAGTCCAGGTAGAGACCAAAGAGAAGATCTCGGTGCAAAGAGCCCGGGAGGTATTGGGGGTTTTTCCGGGGATAAAAGTAATTGACAATCCGGAAAAGTTAGAATATCCTCTACCTTTATTTGCAGAAGGGAAAGATGAGGTCTTTGTGGGTAGAATCAGAGAGGATATCTCTACAGAAAAAGGCCTGGTAATGTGGGTAGTAGCGGATAACTTGCGGAAAGGTGCCGCCCTGAATGCTGTTCAAATTGCCGAGCAACTAATTAAAATTAAATAAAGGGCGAGAAGAGGGGAGAGGGGAGCCATAGCTTAAAATTTATAAACATTTTATAAATATTTAATGATATTTTTAAAAATATACCCCATAATATAAAGGGTATAATAGGAATTTCCCTAATAAATGGATGATAGAAAAAAATGAATATCCGAAAACAGCTGTGGCTTTCCAGTTTGGTGACGATGGTAATTACCATCGTCTTATTGATTACGGTGAGTTTTCTTATTGCTAAAAATTACCAAAATATTTTGAGGTTTAATCCCCCTCCCCTCGAGGAGGGGCGAGAAGAAGAACCCCCGCAATCCTTTGATCCTTTAGAAAGAGAAATACGTTTAGCCGAGAGGATAGTGACTCGCCTGCTAAGAGAAAACCCGGCAGCCCTGGAGGACCTGGAATATCTTCAACAGATGGATGCCATTATGAATGTCTCTAATAATGGTATTATTGTCCGAAAAAATAATGAGCTATTATACTCTTCCCCTTTTCTTTCTCACCTGGGCTTAGAGAAGGAAGAAATAAGGAAGCTCTTAACCCAATCCCCCTCCTTTCCTCCCCAGGAAATTATTAAATTTAAGGAAAGCATATATTTAAAAAAGCTCGTTTTTCATTTTCCTGATGATTCTGCTGGTGAAATTATTCTGGTGAGTGATATTACTTCTACTTTAGCGGATTTAACCCGATTCCGAAATTCAGTTTTTGGTCTTTTAATTCTTTTTCTCCTGGCTCTGGTCCTGATTAGTACTATCAGCACTTATCTCCTTTCTCGAAATATAGTTAAGCCCCTCACTCAATTGGAGAATGCTGCCCTACAGCTTGGAAAGGGCAATTATGATTTCAGGATAGACACTACGGCAAAAAATGAGATTGGAGATTTGTTGAGAGCTTTTGAAGAAACCAGGAAACAATTAAAAGAAACTGAGCAAATAAAAAGAAAATATGAGAATAATCGGAATGAATTAATTTCTAATATATCCCATGATTTGAAGACCCCCATTACCACTATAAAAGGGTATGTAGAAGGACTTATCGACGGCATTCCAACCTCCCCTGAGAAAAAGAGTAAATATCTGCAAACCATCTATCAAAATACTGTAAACATGGAATCTTTGATTAACGAATTATTCCTCTTATCCGAATTGGACTTAAAAGAGCTCCCCTTAAATTTTGAACCGCTAGATATCCAGGCTTATTTAACCGACTGTGTGGAGGAATTAAAATTTTATTTAGCCGAAAAAGGGGTTACCTTAAAGTTTGAAACCGCGGTTAAGGGGTCAGAACAGGTCTACGCGGATAGAGATAAGTTAAAGAGGGCTATTTTAAATATCATCAATAATGCGGTGAATTATAAGGCTGACCTTAACCCGACTATTACCATCAGATTAACCGAAAAAGAAGAAGAGGTCCAAATAGAGATTGAGGATAATGGACAGGGGATACCCGAGAAATCATTAGACAAGATTTTTGAACGCTTTTATAAAGCCGATAAAGCCCGTTCGGGTAATTTAAGCGGGACTGGTTTGGGTCTTTATATTGCCCAAAAAATAATTTTGAGCCACCAGGGCAAGATTTGGGCAAAAAGTAAACTAGGGGAGGGGACAAGTATTTTCTTTACTTTGAAAAAGGTTACTAGTTTTGCAAAAACTCTAAAGGCGGAGAAAAAACTATGAATAATATGAATAATATGAATAAAAAGAAAATATTAATTATTGAAGACCAGCAAAGTATTGCCGAATTGGAAAGAGATTATCTGGAAATTGAGGGCTTCGAGGTGGAGATTAAAACCAAGGGGCAAGAAGGGTTATGCGAGGCTTTGGAGCATAATTATGACCTTATTCTCTTGGATTTAATGTTACCCGATATGGATGGTTTTGACCTCTGTAAGAGAATTAGGAAGGAAAAAGATATCCCTCTACTCATCATTTCCGCTAAAGGAGAAGATATAGATAAGATTCGGGGTCTGGGATTGGGGGCTGATGATTATATCAGTAAGCCTTTTAGCCCCAGTGAACTAGTGGCCCGGGTGAAAGCCCATTTATCCCGTTATGAACGACTCACCGGGCAGGCAGGAGGAACAAGTAAAGAAATTCACATAAAAGATTTGGTCATTAACCAGACTGCCCGCCAGGTCTATCTGCGGGGTAATAAAATAACTCTCACCACCAAAGAATTTGATATATTAAACTTTTTGGCTTCTAATCCCAATATGGTCTTTAGCAAAGAGACCCTCTATGACCGGGTTTGGGGGGATGAGTCCTACGGAGATATTGCCACTATTGCCGTACACATTAAGAAAATACGCGATAAAATTGAAAAAGACCCTCAGAATCCCGAGTACATTGAGACCCTGTGGGGGTCTGGTTACCGCTTTAATGCTTAAAAAAGGAATTCCCCTTACTCTCCCCTAACTTTCGGGGCACTTACTCCCCCTTACTCATAGCGTAAGGCATCTACCGGGTTCATCTTAGCCGCCTTCATTGCTGGATAAAGACCGAAGAAGATGCCGATGCACAAAGCAAAACCAAAGGCTAGTCCGACAGAAAGAGGGGCGACAACCAGGGGCCAATTACCGACCTGGGATATAAAATAAGCAGTAATCCAGCCAAAAATTATGCCTAAAATCCCGCCGATACTGCTTAGGCTTAAGGATTCCATCAAGAATTGAAATAAGATGTGGGTATTTCTCGCTCCCAAGGCCTTGCGCACCCCGATCTCTCTGGTCCGCTCGGTTACTGAGACTAACATAATATTCATAATGCCAATTCCACCGACCAGAAGGGAAATAGCGGCAATTCCCCCTAACATTATGCTCATCGTAGCGGTGACCGAGCTCACCGTATCCAAAATTTCATCTTGACTCATCAGCTGAAATTGCTCTTGATTTTCATCATCTAATACTTTAGCCATAAAATTATTTAATTCACTAACTGCCGTGGCGGCCTTTTCTGAGGAGGCCGCCTGGGCAATATAGGAACTGACGTAATCACTGTTAGTTAATATATCCAGAGAAACGGCTAAAGGGAGGTAAGCCTGGTTATCCAGGTTTCCGCTCAACGAGCCACCTTTTTCCTTCATTACCCCCTTCACCTCAAATAAATAGCTTTGCCCCCCATAGCTAAGTTTAATTCTTTTCCCCAGGGGATTCTCCCCTTCGAATAAATCTTCTGCCAGTTGAGAGCCCAGTACTATAACCTGGTTTCTTTCCTGGTTATCATTATTACTGATAAAGCTGCCTTTTTCCACTTCGTAATTATTCACCGCGGTGTACTCTGGCTCGGTGCCGACCACAGTAGCATTGACATTTATATCCCCAGCGATCAATCTCCCACTAACCTGTTTTACGGGAATTACTTGGGTAACTGAAGGGCAAAATTTTTCCATATAAGCAGCTAGCTCTATCGAAAATTTCTCCTGAGGATTTTCACCCACTATTCTCCCTCCCTGTCCTCGAGCTACGCGGGGATAAATGGTAATCATATTAGAGCCCAGGTTAGTAATACTAGAAGTAACTTGCTGAGAGGAACCACTACCCACGGAGACGATAGCGATAACTGCCCCTACGCCGATAATAATTCCCAGCATAGAAAGGAAACTGCGTACTTTATTAGCCCATAAACTCTCCAGGGCAATTTGTAAGCTTTGTAAAATCATGCTATCACCTCATCTCTTTCGATCAATCCATCCTTTAGATGAATCACTCGCTTAGCATAACGGGCAATCTCTACTTCGTGGGTCACCAAAACGATAGCGTTCCCTTCTTTATGTAACTTATCTATCATTTGCATAATATCCTGGCCCGTTTTCGAATCTAAATTCCCGGTTGGCTCATCGGCTAGAATAAGGGAAGGGTGGTTAATTAAAGCCCGGGCAATAGCCACTCTTTGTCTTTCTCCTCCCGAGATTTCGTTGGGTTTATGCTGGAGGCGATCACCTAAACCGACTTGCTCTAGGGCCTGGATAGCCAACTCTCGCTTATTGGGGGGGGAAACTTTATTGTAAGTTAAAGGGAGTTCCACGTTCCTTAAAATAGTTAAGCGGGGTAGTAAGTTAAATTGTTGGAAGACAAAGCCGATTTTTTGGTTCCGAAAGAGCGCCAGTTGAGAGTCGTTTAATTGGGTAACTTCCTGACTCGAAAGAAAGTATTTACCCTCGGTAGGATAGTCTAAACAGCCGAGGATATGCATCAAGGTAGATTTTCCCGAACCGGAAGGGCCCATAATCGAGACAAAATCTCCCTGGTTAATTTCGAAGGATACCCCTCGCAAAGCCTCCACTATTACTTTTCCTAAACGATAAGACTTTTTTAATTGTTTAACTTGAATTAGTAGATTAGCCATCTATCTTTACCTCTTATTAACTTAGCGCATCATAGGCATAGGTCCAGGTGTTGGACGACCACCCATACCCCAATTAGAATTTCTTTGGTTACTACCAGAATTTCCCAGATTCATCTGGTAATTATTGACTATAATTTTATCCCCCTCTTGTAATCCCTCGATTACTTCCTGGTAATAACCGTCACTGATACCGGCTTTAACCGGGGTAGGGACTACCTTATCACCTTCCACCTTTAAGACGATGGTGCTATCCCCCTGGGTGGCAAGAGCAGTAACCGGTACCCGCAAGACATTTTCTGCTGAATTAACGATAATATCTACAGAAGCAGAAAAACCCGGTCTAAAGAACTTTGCCACTTCGTCCATTTGAATAGTCACCGGCACGGTTACTACATTGCTTTCGGCGACAGTATAATCTGCTACTTCCGTCACTTTACCACTAAAGATCTCGCCCTCTGCTACATCCAGTTCTACTTCTGCTGGCTGGCCGACTTCTACCAGCAGACAATTTACTTCACTGATGGAAACCTCGACTTCATAGGCGGTCTCATCGATCAGGTAGATAATACTGTCAGTTGGTTCCACATAATCTCCTTCTTCCACATAGATGTTTATAATTTTACCCGAGAAAGGGGCGAGAATAGTCTTAGCCTCTAATTTTTCCTGAGCCAGGTCCAGGGCTAATTTTTTTTCTTCCTGAAGGAGGCTGGGAGACCCGTCAATTTTAGAGAGTTCGTAGGCATTTTTTGCCTGGAGGTAATTTAATCTTTCTTCTTTATCTTCCAGAGAAACCAATTTTTGTCCTTCTTCTACCACTTCACCTTCGTCTACCAGAATTTCCTCTATAATCCCCCCACCAGTTCCACTACTCCGCAAGTTAAGATTGGCATAATTGACCGGTTGGAGAAAACCACTAGCTGAAACGGTCTTTTTTAAGTTTCCCCGTTGAACCTCTACTGCTCCCGCTAAATCTGCTGTAAGGGGAATTTGATTTTCGGCCTGGGCTGCACTTTTTAAGGTGGATTTCCAATAATTAAATCCCAGAATGCCGCCTATCCCTAAAATTAGTATAATGATTATCCCTAAAAATTGTCTCTTTTTTCTCATTATTATTTCTCTATCCTCCACTTTCCTCGTAGTATATTACCTTAAAAGTATAGTTATAGGCCCAGAAGGTGGACTAATCTTAAACGATTAATCAATAAGGTATCCTGAGCTTCTTTTACTTTCAGTTCTTCTTCTGCCAGGGCCATTAACTGATTTTGCCACTGGGTAGAAGAGATAATCTTTTCCTCATACTGTTTTTCCAAAATGTTTTTAGCAGATTTTTCCTTCTCTAAGGCCGCTAATTTTGCCTGTAAATTAAGTTGATTATAGTGGTCTTCTGCCACCAGCTGTTTCATTTCCAGCTGTAAGGTTTTTACCAACTGGTCTAATCCTTTTTCTTGTTGCGAAAGGACAGCTTCTGCCTCTTCTTCTTTCAGTTTCTGGGCACCACCGTCGGCTAACTTGAAAGATAGATCCAGCATCACATACCAGTAATCTTCCGAGAGGTCATATCCATTATAGAAGTTAATTTGGGGTTTACCTTCGTTTCTTACGCGTTCTACTTCTTTTAAGTTACTTTCCTGGTCTAAATAAGCGTTCTTTATCTGGTAATGTTTTTCTAAGGCCGGAGGGAGGAGGGTTTCTAAATTTTCCTCCTCTATAGTTAACTCTTCCATATTAGACCTTAAATTCTCTAAATAAGCTGGCTCCCCATCTTCTCCTTCTCCTTCCTCTTCCCCTTCCAGCTTGACCTCGGTATCTGCCGGGAGGTTTAATTCCAGGTACCATTCTTTTTGTTGTTGAGTAAGAGTTTGCTTTAAATTAAAAACTTCGTTTTCTGCCTCCATTAAGGCTATTTTTGCCTCTGCTTCCTGCTGGTAACCTCCTTCACCTAAACGAATCTGCTCTTGCACCCTTTCTAATTCTTGGGCAGCCAGTTGCTGTCTTTCTTCAGCCAGGCTAAGCTGCTGCGCTAAACGACTCAGGTTTAGATAGCTTTCGAGAAAATCAATCTGTTTTTCCGTCTCTTCCCAGGCCAATTCCTCGGTTTTCTTTTTTAAATTACTTTCCGTTTGGAAGATTTGTTGTTCGGTCTGGGTATAAGCCTGGGGGTAGATCTGTTTTTCCAGTTGGATATTGGCTTGAATTGCCTCGGTGATTTCCTCCAGAGATCCAGCAGTAAGGCCAGAAGCCTTACAGGAAAGGCTAGCCGAGATATTTAGATCATCGGCAATAATCTTCTCCGCGGTAAGGTTAAGCAGGTTAGTATCACCTCCCGACGAAGGCTGTTTACTATTTTGGCTATCAGAGAGGGAAATTTCTTCCCCCCCTAACCCCCAGAGGGGTGTTACTTCGAGGTTGACCTGAAGGGCTTTACCGGCATCAAGGATAGCCAGATCCCGTTTTAAGGTTTCGATATTATATCTTGCTTCCTCTAAATCATAATTATGTTGAACCCCCCATTCTATAGCCTCTTGTAAGGTTATCTCTTTAGCTTGAGAGATACTCGTAAGGAATCCCATAACCAGCGGGGTTATTATAATAAAGCTGAGGATAAATCTTCTGATTTTTTTATTAATTTTCATCATTAACTATACCTCTCCTTCCGATAAATCTCCGATAAGGGATAGTAGATTGAGTCGGGCCTTGTAATAATTACGCACCGAGGAGGCAAGGCGATATTCCGCCTCCAGGACACCGATGATTGCCGATAATTCCTGGTCTTCACTGGCTAACCCGGCTTGGACTTGATCGCTGATGATGGTCTGGTTAGCTTTTATTTGATTTAGACTATTTTGGTTGGAGAGAATATCATTTTTGCTTTGCACATAATTTTGCCACTCAGATTGTATCTGATAATCTAAATTTTGCTGAGTAATTTGATATTCCAACTGGGCCAGGGCCAAATTGTTTTCCAATACCTTTAAATCTACCTCCGGGATATCCGAGACTTTATTTTTCTCTAATTCTCGAGTAGCCACCTCTATTTTTAGAGAGCTCATTTGTAAGGCTACACTATTTTGCTTCCCCTTTTGCCAGGCCTCTTCCAGTTCGATCTCCGGAAAATCGGGAGTAACCAGGGCTGCTAACTCCACCTGACTGTTGGCCTTCAACCCTAAGGTTATACGGAAATTTCCCAGTGATTTTTGGTATTCTAATTTTGCACTTTCCAGGGAAAATAAGGCATCATAATATTCGGTATTCTGTTCCAGGAGGTCTATTTCTGCCTTATGCCCACCCTTAACCTGAGTTTTGACTTTTTCCAGCAGGTTTTTCTCCAATTCTAATTCTTTTTCCTTGAGTTGCAGGTCTTTTTGGGCTAATTTTAGTTGAAGATATTCATCCACAACTTGCCTAATCAGGTCTTCTTTCCCCTGCTGATATTGCTCTTGTTTCTCCAGGAGAGATAATTCCACTTGCCTTTTTAATAAAGTAGATTGGGTCAGCAGGTTTTCTGCCTGCTCTTTTTTAGCCTCTATTTCTGCATTTTGCCACGTATAGCCAGCTTTTTGGAATTCAAGGTTAGAGGTAAGGGCCCTTTCTACCGCCTGAGAAAGATTTAATTTAATAGTTTCTTGCTCTTGGGTAGCAGCGGGGATATTCCCCCCTAATAATAAAGTACAAAATAGTAAAAGCGTGAAAATAGCTAACTTTCTCTTCATATTTTTCCTCCTGACTGGTACATTGTTCTTCATAATCCGGGAAATTTAGTTTACATGTTCTTTCGTATTACTTTTGACAGTACCGGCACTCTATTCCTCTCTTTCGCCTAATTTTAGTATTATAATCTAAAATTTTCCTAAAGCAAAAATTAACTTTCTATAAAATAAAAATTAAAATTTCCTTAAGATAATCTGCCAGCCCGCCAGGGGAGGCGGCTAAGGGAACAAT
>DFYM01000040.1:0-7499 GCA_002383355.1 Candidatus Immundihabitans aquiphilus
GTTTTGTAAACAAGATATTCAGGGGGGAAAATTCCCCTCTTTAGAGGGGTGTCCCGAAGGGATGGGGTGTTCCCCTTGAAATCCCCTAATTAACCTTAGGGAGATAAAATATATTGTTTCTTATCTAAAAAGAATATTTTGTAGTATCGAATTTTTTTAAATTTCAATACTATTAATAATGGTGCCTCCAAGGGGATTTGAACCCCTGCCGCCGCCGTGAAAGGGCGGTGTCCTAAACCTCTAGACGATGGAGGCTTTTATTATATTTTCTATTATTTATTCCTCTTATTTTTTGCTTTTATTTTATCTTACCTTATTTATATTATTTTATTATCTATTGGTTATGGGCCGTGCAGGGATCGAACCTGCGACCCTCTGATTAAGAGTCAGATGCTCTACCAACTGAGCTAACGGCCCTTAATAAAAATTCCGTGCTTTTAAATGCTACTATATTTTTTATTATCTGTCAATTATAAGTTAGTCTTTTGTCGTCAGTCGTTAGTATCCAGTTAGCCCGTTTATTAAGAAGTATTGGTTAGTTATGTGGTTACGTTACTTAGTTTTCCGGTTACCCAGTTAACTAGTGCCCTGTTAGCAGAGACTAGCTAATAATTTTATCTATCTTTTTCTGGAATTCGAGCTAAATTTTCAAATTTAGCATATTCTTTTATAAAAGCCAATTCTACCGTGCCAATAGGTCCATTCCTCTGCTTGCTGATGATAGCTTCAGCAATCCCTTTTTTATCGGTTTTAGGCTTATAATATTCTTCTCGGTAAATAAAAACCACCAAATCAGCATCTTGTTCAATAGCTCCACTTTCTCTTAAATCAGAAAGCCGTGGCCGTCTTTCTATTCTTTGTTCTACCGCCCTGGATAATTGAGAAACCGCAATAATGGGGACATTCAATTCTCGAGCCAAGCCTTTAAGAGACCGAGAAATTTCGGAAATTTCCTGCTGCCTACTTTCTACTCTCCCTCCCATTTGAATTAATTGTAAATAGTCTATAATAATTAAACCGAGATTATGCTGAGCTTTTAGCCTTCTTGCTTTAGCCCTAATTTCTAAACAAGAAATGCCGGCACTGTCGTCAATAAAAATAGGAGCAGAGGCTAAGCGACCAGCAGCAGCAGAAAGCAAAGCCCAATCTGATTCAGCTAATCGCCCCCTCCTTAAATTATGAGCATTAATTCGAGCTTCGGAACAAAGCATCCGTTGTACTAATTGAGCTTTGGACATTTCCAAACTAAAAATAGCTACCGGAATATTTTTGTTTATACTAACATATTGAGCAATATTCATACAGAATGCCGTCTTCCCCATCGCTGGTCTTCCCGCAATAACAATAAATTCAGAAGGCTGAAACCCGGTAGTAAGTTCATCAAACTCGATAAAACCACTAGGAACACCCGTGATAAACTCTTCTCGATGATACAAATCTTCAATTTTTTCGAAACTGTCCTGAAGTATTTCCTTGATGGGAATAAAATACTGACTAATATTTCTCTGGGAAATTTCAAAAATTAAATGCTCTGCTTTATCTAATAATACCTTGGCTTCTTCTTTTTCCTCATAGCTCATAGAAATAATTCTAGTAGCATTATCAATTAAATTTCGTAAAATAGATTTTTCTTCTATAATATTGACATAGTATTCTATATTAGCAGCAGTAGGTACACTATTGATCAGACTGGTAAGGTAAGTTACCCCTCCTACTTCTTCTAATTTATTCCTTCTGTTTAATTCTTCAGTTAAAGTAACTAAATCAACACCTTTATCCTTTTCAAACAAATCCAGGATACAGCTGTAGATAATCTGGTGGGATTTTTTATAAAAATCTTCTGGTTTTAAAATCTCCACACTATGCAAGAGAGCTTCTTCTTGAATTAACATTGATCCCAGAGCAGCCTGTTCTGCACTAATATTTTGAGGGGGTTTTCTATCTATTTCCATTTTCCAACTCTGTGTTAATTAGTCTTTAATCGTTAGTGAATAGTTGTTAGTATTTAGTTAGATAGTTAGCCGGTTTACCAGTTAGCTAGTTGGTTAATAAAAATGTCATTGCGAGCCCTGATTTATCAGGGCGTGGCAATCTCGTAACTATTCCACCTTATTTATTTAAGAAAAAAACCAGTTAAAACAAAGATTGGCTAACTGGTAAACTACTAAGCAGATAACTGGTAGACTAGCCCACTGGCTAACTATATAGCTATACCAGATACGAGTTTAAGTTTATTCTTCTTTTGTCCCTGCCTCGAGTGGGGATTCAGCAATTACTTTAACTCGTAGCCGAGCAACTACATCTTTATATAAGTTAACCGGAAGGTCATAAACCCCTAATTTTTTTAAGGGCTCTTTTAGATCAATCTTTTTCTTGTCTAATTCAAGGCCATACTCACTTGCCAGAACATCTGAAATATCTTTACTGGTGACAGAACCGTAAAGTTTATCTTGTTCTCCTGCTTTTACTTTGATCTCCAGGGAAAGATTATTTAATTTTTCGGCAAAATTTTTGGCTTCGTTTAATTCTCTTTCTTTTTTATCCATCTCTTTTTTCTTTAAATATTCTGCCTGCTTTAAATTACCTTTGGTATAGGAAATTGCTTTGCCTTGCGGGATTAAAAAATTACGCCCAAAACCATCACTAACCTCTACTACTTCTCCTACCTTTCCCAATTTGTCAATATCTTGTTTCAAAATTACCTTCATCTTCGGCAACCTCCCTCTCTTATTATAAACATAAAAATTTTTTTTACAATCTTAATTAGTTACTCGGTTAGCTAACTGGCTAACTAACCAACTGGCTAACTATCTAACTAAATACCAACGACTATTTATTTTTCCTTAGCTGTTATTAATTTTCTAAAATCTATCCATACATCTAACATACCCATCCAGGTAGCCAGTTGAGATAAAATAGGTTGAATAAATACTATAACAAAAATAATCCACTTTAGAAAAGATTTTAGTTTAAACCTTTCCATTAAAAAATCAACTAACGAAAGCCCGTAGATTAGAAAAACTACAGTGAAAAATATTTGCAGATTCATTCCTATTTTATTTAGAAGAAAAGTCTCATACTTTGTTCCTAATAATATTAGAATTATTCCCAGGAAATAACTCCAGAAAAAGGAAGCAGGAGCTCTCCACTCTGAAAAGGGGGCAAAATCCGCCAATTGGTAGCCAAACCTCTTTAAAACGAGGCGAGCGACTATATAATTTAAAAATACATCAAAAATTGAAGCAAGCACAAGTAAAGCAGGAAATACCACCTTAAAGGTATCTAAAGTTCTGGTTAGGTTTTCTTTGAAGAGATCTAACTGTTCTCCCGTTAGTCCGATACTCCGATAAAAATCTAAAGATTGAGTTATAATTCTATCTATTTGCTCGGCATCAAAGATTAGGGGGTTAATATCTAAAAGCCACATCCCCAGTAATAAAATCAATATTTTAGAAAATAAAGAAGCTATACTCCCTAAGAAAATAATTTCCTGAAAAGGCGATTCTTTTTTTATAGTATATCCCAGGGTTACACCTAATATTCCGAATCCGAGCAAAACCATAACCCCCTGTAAAGGACCGGCAATAACACTTACCAAAGCACCGGCCACTAATACGGAGATAAGGGTAAACTTTAAACCGTGACGCAAATATGAAATTATAATAGGCAAAGGGCATAAAAAACTTACTAGGGTCCCCAGTAAAGGAATATACAGGCTAATTATAAATAAAATAGCCGTAATAGCCGCTAGAAATGCACCCTCCACCATTGATTTGGTTGGTTCTCGATCTCCCATAAAAACCTCTTAGGCTAAAAAATTCCAGAGAGAAACCCCTCTTTTTTAAAGAGACCTCCCCGCTTTTATTAAGTAGCAACCTCTCTTCCTGCCAAAAAGGAAGCTTGCCAGTTAAAGGAAAGGGCGTATAACCAAATACGCCCTTTCCTTGTTTATTTTTGTAATATTTATTAGTTGTTTTTACCGTTTAAAAACCAAATTACCCATTAATTCAATGCCACCTTTTATTTACTACCTACCAACCAGTACTCCATTAACTAAGGAAGGTGCCACGGGCTTGCCCATGGGGGTTTCCCTCTTTGGTCATTTTTTACTTAACCAAGCACTAGTTAATCAGTCTATTTAGGTACGTAGGGGAGTAATCCTATTTCTCTGGCCCGTTTTATCTCTATAGCCAATCTACGTTGATGCTTGGCACAATTTCCGGTAACTCGGCGAGGTAAAATCTTACATTGCTCACTGATAAATTTCTTTAATAAATCTACATTTTTATAATCAGCAGTAACTTTTTCTGCACAAAAATAACAAACTTTTTTTACTGGTCTTCTAACAAAGGTATATTTTGTCGCCATTAATGTATACTTGTTCCTCCTTTAATCTATCCCTTCTTTTGTTTGCTCTTTTTCTTTTTCCTCTTTTGCCTTACTTTTAGCTTCTTTTACTGAGCTTTTAGCTTTTGGTGCTCTAGAAATTGTTTTCGGGGGTAAAGTTAATAAATGTCTAATAACTTTCTCGTCTAACCTCATAACCCTTTCTAACTCAGAAATATCCTTTTCCTCTGAGCTGAAATTTAAAACCAGGTAATACGCCTCAGTAAAATCTTTAATTTCATAAGCTAATTCTCTCTTCCCCCATTTATTTACTTTAGTTACTTTTCCCTCTTTATCCTGAATCAATTTTTTATACTTATTTATTAATGAATCCACCTCTTCCTCTTCTAACTGAGGATTTAGAGCTAACATCAATTCATAATTTCTCATTTATTTACCGATCTCCTCCTTTTGGACTATATCAGCTTCCGGCAATTTTTTCCCGAAGCAAGGAAATTAAAATATTATATTACAAAGCGACTGATATTATAACATCCATCATCTTTAATAGCAAGGTTATTTTTTAATTTATTTCTTACTTTCCCCCCTGCTATCTAACTCTTACTCAATCTCGGGGAATAATTTCCTTAATTTTCTTTTCCAACTTAGCTCGAGGGATTAGAACCATTCTTCCACAACAAAGACATTTCATGCCAATATCCGCACCAGTCCTGGTAATTTCCCAGTGGAAACCTCCACAGGGATGTTTCTTCTTCAATCTAATAATATCTCCTACTCCTAATTTTAAAGGCATTTATTATTATCCCTCATTTATTATTATCCCTCATTCCTTCTAGCTGACCAATTTACCAATTAAATCAGTCGATAGTGGATACTCATTATACCAGATAACAACGTTTATTCACATCTACTATTATAATTCTGGTAGGATAGAATTATACTCCTCCATATTTTTTCCTTTGAAAGGTCCAACTATAGATAAATTTATTTTGTCTTTGGTAAAAATATCTCCAGCTAATCTTTGAATATCTTCCTTTCTTACCCCTTCAATTTTTTCCTTTACCTCCTCGGAAGTAAGAGGTTCTCTATACAATAGTAATCTATCCCCCAACCAGAAGGCTCGGCTCAAAGTATCTTCTAAGTCCAAGGTTAGTGCACCTTTGTATATCTCTTTAGCTTTTTTCAATTCTTCTTCTGGTAAACTTTCCTCTTTAACTCGGTTAAGTTCCTGAAGAATTGCCTGGATAGTTTCTTTTAGTTTACTGGAATCTATACCCGCATAAACATTAAAAGAACCGCTATCCTTAAAATATTGGGTAAAGGAATGAATATCATAAGCCAAACCCTTTTTAACCCTTATTTCTTGAAAAAGTCGCGAGCTTAATCCCGAGCCCAATATTATATTTAACAAATCTAGGGCATATCGGTCAGGACTTAAGCGGGAAATTGCCGGGAACCCAAGGGAAAGATGGGTTTGACTACTCCTTTTAAATTTCACTCCGACTTGAGCAGTCCTTTGGATATTATTCGCCGGCAAATAATCTTTAATCTTACCGCTGGGCATTTCTTTAAAATACTCTTTGGCTTGCAAAACTACTTCCGCAATCCTTACCTTCCCCGCTACACTTATTACTAAATTATTAGGTTTATAAAACTCCTCCATATAAGACAATAAGTCTTCTCTTTGCAGGTTACTTACCGTTTTTACCTCCCCCAGAATGGGTCTACCCAGAGGATGATCTTTCCACATTATCTCATCCAGTAAAATCTCTACTAATTCTTCAGGGATATCTTCATATTTTTTAATCTCTTCAATAATTACATTCTTTTCTTTTTGCAGGTCCTCTTCCCTCATCAAAGAATTCTTTATCAGATCAACTAATAAATCAAAGGCTATTTTAAAATGTTCCTGCGAGACCTTGGCGTATAGTTGAGTAATCTCTTTAGAGGTAGAGGCGTTTATCTCCCCGCCTACACTCTCTATAACCTGAGATATCTCTAAGGTATCCTTCCTTTTGCTAGTTCCCTTAAATAGCATATGTTCCAAAAAATGTGAAATGCCTTCATGGTGGGCTTCTTCGTATCTTGAGCCAGCTCCTATTCCGATAACTATAGCCACTGATTCCATATAGGGCATTTCCTCTACTATTATGCTTAATCCGTTTTCTAATTTTATTACTTTATAAATGATAGCTCCTCCTCTTTTATTAGTCGATAGTATTCAGTTAGTTAGTTAACTGGCCAACTGGTAAACTGGCTAACCAGCTAACTGGCCAACTGTAAACTAGTCAACTATTCTACTCCGATTTTTTTTATCACTAACACTTCTTCTAATTTAGTAAAATCTACTTCTGGTTTTATTAAAACCTTCTGAAATAAATCATGTTTTCCTTTTTCTACCACTACCACTCTTCCTATAGTAATTCCTTTGGGAAAAATAGTCCCTAACCCCGAAGTGATTACCACATCATTTACCTGTACATCCGCATTATAAGGAAGGTATTCCATATAACAGTAGTTACCTTCGCCACCCTTTACCACCCCCACCTCTCTGGACCGCTGGATCATGCCGCCGACCGCACTCTGTTGGTCGGAAATCAATAGTACTTTGGACGTATTAGCACTAACACTCGTTACTCTACCCACCAAACCATAATTATTGGCCACTGCCATATCTTTTTTAACTCCATCAGCTTCTCCTTTATCAATAATTATGCTATTGAACCAATTCCCGGGTTCTCGACCAATCACCAAAGAGGGGATTACTTCGTAATCAAAGGATTCTGCAAGCTCAGATAATTTTTCTAATCTTTCATAAGCCCTCAACTTTTCCTTGAGCAGGGCATTTTCGCGAAGAATTAATTCCACCTCTTCTTTTAACTTTTCATTTTCTTCTTCTAGGTTCTTAAAATTGGCTATTGAACTTAAAGAATTTTTTATATTAAGGGTAATTAAACTTATTCCCCGGCTAAGGGGAGAAAAGACTCTTAGAGTAGCCTCTTCCAACCATTTAAGGTACAAATCGCCATGATAATCTACGCTCATTAGAAAGAAACTTATTATAACTAAAATAATAAAAATTATCCAGGAATTATTTTTATAAACAAATTTCCTCAATCTATCTAAGCCGCCTTTTTATTAGTCACGTAACA
>DFYM01000040.1:7509-19541 GCA_002383355.1 Candidatus Immundihabitans aquiphilus
AACTGGTAAACTGGTAAACCTATCACTATTGCCTATCTGGTTTTAATTAAAACTCTGCGGTAATAATCTATATCTTCCCATACTTTAGCTATCCCCTTGATTACACAATACTCTGGATGAGGGGCTATAAAAGTAGCCATGCCTGTTTCTTCTTGCAAAAAGGTGGATAATCCTGCCAACAACGAACCTCCCCCCGTCATAATTATCCCCTTATCTAAGATATCCGAAACTAATTCAGGGGGGGTCTTTTCCAGACTTGAGCGTACTGTACTGGCAATTACCCTGATGGGTTCAAATAAAACTTCTCTTAATTCATCTTTAGAGATATAGGTTATCTTGGGTAGCCCGGTTAATCTATCTCTACCCCTAATCTCACAATTTTCACTTTCTTCCTCCTCCCCCTTCTTAGCTAGATTAATTTTAAGATTCTCGGCCGTCAACTCACCAATATCCAAATTATGTACCTGCCTGATATATTTTTCCATAGTAGAATTAATATAATCTCCCGCCACCTTGGTCAATTCACTCACTACTATACCCCCTAAAGAAATAATGGCTACCTCTGAGGTACCTCCACCTATATCCAGTATTAAACTCCCCATCGGTTCGAATATAGGAAGTCCTACTCCAATGGCTGCGGCCATAGGTTCATCTATTAAAAAAGCTTCTCGTACTCCACATTGATAAATTACCTCTGCTACTGCTCTTTTTTCTACCTCAGTAACTCCCGAAGGAACACAAATAATTATATTGGGCTTGGCCCAACGACTACGAATATTAACCTTTTTAATAAAATACTTCAACATTTCAGCAGTTAATTCAAAATCAGCTATTACCCCTTCTTTCAAAGGTCGGATAGCTGCTATCCCTCGGGGAGTTCGGCCAATCATTTTTTTCGCCTCTTCCCCTACCGTTAATATTTTATTGTTCCCCTCCTCGACTGCCACTACCGAAGGCTCATACAAAACTATCCCCTTGCCCTTAATAAACACCAGAGTAGTGGAGGTGCCCAGATCAATTCCTATATTTTTAGAAAACAAGCTAAATATAAAAATCTCCCCCCTCTTTTGCCTCTCTCCTTAGCTAAGCTAAAATTTTTCCAAGAATTTTGTCTTCCTGTTCCCTCACCTAAAATTTTATGTTACAATTTTTTCGTAACTTTTTTCTATATATAATATACCTTATTCTGACCAATTAGAAGGTAAATAAAAAAAGTTTTAGGGAGGCAGTATGAATAAATTAGTCTTCAGCTTAATGATCTCCATTATAACTTACTTTTTTATATTTACTAATCGCAGAATTCGAGAAACTGTTGCCTTTTTCGGGGCACTTTTAACCATTGCCTTAGGTCTAATAGAATTTGATCAGGCTATCAGTTATATAGACCTTAATAAATTAGCTATTATCATCGGGATGATGATTTTCACTATAATAACAAAAGAGAGTGGGGTATTTCAATATTTAGCTATAAAGGCTACTAAATTCAGTAAAGGAAACCCTTTAGTACTTTTGCTCTCTCTATCCTTATTAGCAGGTTTCCTTTCCTCTATATTGGATGAAATTATCACCTTACTCTTTTTAGCTAATATTACTCTGCTTATTACTAATATCTTGGAGATACCTTCGTTGCCCTTTTTAATTTCTGAGATTATCTTTGCTAATATTGGAGGTTTGGCCACTTATATCGGGACCCCTGCCAATATAATGATAGGATCCTCGGCCAAGTTAAGCTTTTACGATTTTATCTATCATATGGCCCCCATCTCCCTCCTCCTTATGTTGATAAGTGCCTTTTACCTTGCTAATTATTTCAAAAAAACTCTTCAAGAAAATAATCCCCCTCCCGAAATTATTTCCCGTTTTTCGCATCTCGATGAAAAAAAAGCTATTACCAACCTCCCCCTGCTAAGAAATTCTTTAGGGATATTAGTCATTACTATAATAATCTCATTTCTTTCACCTCTAATTAATTTGCCTTTAGGAACAATTTATCTACTAGGAGCTATAATTTTACTCTTAATCAGTCCTTATGATGCCGACGAAATTTATCCCCAAATTGATTGGAAGGTAATTTTTTTCTTAGCCGGTTTAAATATTCTTGCTGGAGCTCTGGAAGAAAATGGCTTAATTAAAATTGTCTCTTCTCATCTTCTATCTTCTTCGGGGGAGGACTTAAACTTCTTAAGTTTTTATATTCTGGGGCTTTCTACCTTTTTATCCTCTTTCTTTGATAATATTCCTATAATAGTCTTAGCTATCCCTATTCTTAAAAATATTTTTTACTACCTTGAATCTAATTCCAGTGTATTATGGTGGGTACTTGTTTTAGGGGCAAATATCGGGGCTAATGGCACTTTAATAAGTACGGCCTCTAACTTAACAGTTGCTGACCTCGCGGAGAAAAATAAACAACCTATACCCTTTTGGTATTTCACTAAAGTATCTTTTCCTTTAGTTATTATAAATCTTATAGTGGCTTCCTTCTATATCTATTTAAGATATCTTGTTTAGTTACTTGGTTAGTTAGGATAAAGGCTGGTTAGCCGGTAAACAGGTTAACTAAATAATCTCGCAACTTATAACTTACCCAGAAGTTATTACTTATCACCCCTTACTCATCACTTATTACTCTATTTTAACCAGAGTTAACGGAGCACTGGCTAACTAAACCTGAGCCACTTGTTCACCGCAGTATTTACACTTACCATTTTTATCCAGACCTAAATTAATAATCTTATAACCCGTTCGTCTAATCAAAAGTCTTTTGCAATTACCACAATAAGTAGAATTAGCCTCTTCATCCCAAATATTACCTAAATAAACATATTTTAATTTCTTTTGGGCAATATCTCTGGCTTTATATAAAGTGGAAATTGGCGTCGCCTCGATTTCCATCTTATAACCAGGAAAATAGCGGGAAAAATGTAAAGGTATATCTTCGCTTAAAGAAGAAATCCAGTCTACCATTTTTTTAAGCTCTTCCTCACTGTCATTTAATCCCGGAATAAGTAAATTGGTAAGCTCTATATGGGAACAGGAGTGGGTAATTTCAATAGTGCGCAATACCGGCGGCAGACTCCCCTGACAATATTTCTGATAAAAAGAATTCTGGAAAGATTTCAAATCTATATTTAGCGCATCGATAAAGGGAACAAGTTGAAGAAGGGGTTCTTCATTGATAAATCCGTTAGTAACTAATATATTTTTTAAATTGTTTTTTCTGGCTAACCGGGCAGTGTCGAGAACATATTCGTACCAGATTAAGGGTTCCGAATAGGTATAGGCAATTCCTGGAGAATTATTCTCCAGAGCTAATTGCACTGCCCTCTCCGGTGACAATTCTTCTACGGGGACATTTTCTACAGTTCCCTGAGAAATAGTCCAGTTCTGACAGAAGGGACAAGAAAAATTACATCCTACTGTCCCCAAAGAAAGCACTAAAGTTCCCGGCATAAAATGATATAAAGGCTTTTTCTCTATAGGATCTAAACCGTAGGAGGAGACTTTATCATAAATTAAAGAATACAATTTACCATCTATATTTTTTCGAGCGCGACAAAATCCTACTCGGCCTTCTTTTATTAAACATTCTTTAGGGCAAAGCAGGCATCTTATAATCCCTTTATCTTTGTCCCTCAATTCATAAAACATCGCCTCTTTCATTTAATCAATCACTCCCCTTAAGTAGTCGTTAGTAATTAGCTTCACTAGTAAAAAGCGCACAGCGTTTAGCGTATAGCAAATTAGTTAGCCAGTTAGCTAGTTAGCTAGTTAGCTAGTTAATTATAATGGTTAATTTCATATACGATAGTTTATCACTTGAATTGAATGATGAGAAATAATAATTAAGACAGCTAAACAAAATAATTTAATTCCTAAACTGGCTAACTGGCTAACCACATTAATAAAATACGATTCTGACCTCTGACTTCTATTTCCTTTACTAAATACTATTCACTAAATACTAATTAATAATATCTTTTTACTTCAAAACGGTACAACTTTACTTTTTCGCCAGGATAGATACCTGCTTTCCGTTTAGCAATATTGATCTGCTCTTCTACGGTATCCACTCCTTCTATATCCGGTAACAATAACCCCTTTTTATAACCACTACTGACTATCACCCCATACCTTTTAGGATCAAGCTGGGAAATATCCGAAATTTCCTCGGGTGGGGATAAGACATCCACGGAGATACTCAAATCATCTAATTCTGAAACCGTCACTGGCGGGAAACGAGGGTCTTCCATCGCCGCACTAATAGCGTTTCTTATAATCTCATAAGCTATATTTTGCTCGGTAGGTAGAAAAGTCCCGATACAACCTCTTAAATTTCCAAATTTTTTTAGAGAAACAAATACCCCGGCTTTTTGATTAACCATTTCCTCGGGCAAATCTGGAGGAGGAGAAATGACCTTCCCATATCTTATATAATTTTCTATAGCCTCTCGGGCTAATTTTACATAAGTACTTTCTTTATTTTTTTTCATAATTTATTACCACCTTTATATTATATAAAAAATTTTAATGGTGTTTTTATTATACCCCTCCGGGATAAAATTATAAACTTCTTAGAGGATAAATTTGGAGGATAGTCAAGCAAAAAAAAGAAAAAAAATTTTTTATTTTTTACTTGACATTGTTCAAAATTTAGTTATAATAGTTTCCGTGTGATTAATAGTGTTGCTAGCTGTGCAGACCGGAAGCAACCAACCACAAAACAATCTTTTTCATAATTATACCTCCTTTAAAAGAAGCCCGCTTTAAGGTAAGTAAAGCGGGCTTCGTGATTTTTATACCTTCATTACTCTTTATTTCTTGTCTTTCAGGGGCAAGAAAACCCCGTAGTTTACTGCGGGGATGAATTGCCCTTTGACATTTAAGTTAATAAAATAGTATAACAAATCATGCTTAAAACATATAAGTATCGGATTCACCCGACTAAAAAACAAATAACTACTATGAACCAATGGCTTTCTGAGTGTCGCTGGCTCTATAATCATTTTTTGGAAGAACGCAAGAATTCTTGGGAACAGGAAAATAAATCTCTCAATTATTATTCCCAAGCTGTCTCTATCGTTAAACTGAAACAGGAAAGACCAGAACTTAATAATATCCATTCTCAGGTTTTGCAAAATGTGGCAGTCCGAGTTGACCTTGCTTTTAAGGCTTTCTTCCGCCGTGTTAAGGCAGGCGAGAAGCCTGGCTACCCAAGATTTAAAGGAAAAGATAGATATGATAGTTTTACTTTCCCCCAAACTGGGTTCAAAATAGTTAACGATAGAATTCAACTCTCTAAAATAGGTTCTATCAAAGTTAAATTTCACCGTCCCATTATTGGCACTCTTAAAACTTGCACTATCAGAAAGCAAGCTGGTAAATGGTATATCTGTTTTGCTTGTGAATATCAAAGTGTTCCTTTGCCTGTATCTAATAAAGCTGTCGGCATAGATGTCGGATTGGAGAGTTTTGCTACACTTTCTACCAAAGAGAAAATTGCCAATCCTCGCTTTTTTAAAACCGACCAAAAAGCACTGGCTAAAGCTCAAAGAAAATTATCTAAACAAGAGAGAGGTACTCCTGAAAGGAAAAAAGTCAAGAAAGTTGTTATCCGTATTCACGAAAGAATTTCTAATCGACGGCATAATTTTATTCACCAAGAGGCTCGTAAAATTGTTAATAAATTTGGTATCATCTGTATAGAAAAACTTAATGTTAAAGATATGATGAATAATCATACTAAAACTTTTGGTAATAAACTTAACAAAAGTATTGCCGATGTAGCTTGGTCTCAATTTGCTCAACAACTTTTCTTCAAAGCGGAAGATGCTGGGAGAAAAGTTATAGCTGTTGAACCAAGAGGCACAAGCCAAATTTGCAGCCAATGCGGGACAATAGTCAAGAAAGACCTGTCTACCCGTTGGCATAAGTGTCCTGTTTGTGGTTTGTCTATACATCGTGACGAAAATTCCTCTCTGAATATTTTAAGACTGGGAATGCAGTCTTTAGGTCTCTGACCTTAGAAGCCCCGTTGCTTGCAGCGGGGAGCATTCACTCATAATTTATATAAATAAATAAAGAAAGAGAACCCTTAAAAAGAAGAAATCCTTTAATTTTAGCAATAGTGATAATAAGGTAAAAAACTCAAGGGACGAAGATGATAGGGAATTAGAGAAAAAAAGAAGGTAAATAAATAATAGGATGAGTAATCTTAAAAAAGAAGAAAAAGGGAGAAATAGAAAAATCCCCTTTTTAAAAATTATTTTAAAAATTAGGCAAAGCTTTTGTAGCGGGCTAATAGTAGTGCTCTTTTTGTGGCTTTTCTTAGAGACCGATAGTCTGGCCTCTCCCAAATTTCTTATATTTCATCTGGATGCGGTCCCCTCAGAGGATTTCTTTCAATTTATGAAAGAGGGCTACCTCCCTAATCTGCAAGCTGTCTTTGAAGATGGTGGCCATATAATCCGTTATGGACTTAGCCTTTATCCGGGAGGGACAGAGATAATAGTTCCCCATTTAAAAGAAGGGACCGACAGTTCAACTGGGGGAGTAGGTTGGGGATATTATGACCGAGAAAAAGGAAGAGTTGTATCTAATGCAAGGACCTTTATTGACCTACTTTTTACTCTACCTCGACGGGCCCGTGCTTCTTTTATCTATGGACTACCGTGGCTGGGCAGAATACGACCTCTATAGTTCTTACCTGCTGAGATTTTGGGCCGGAGCAGGTTTACAATATCAATCATCGGATTGGCAGACCTTAATCAATACCCGCTTACAAATAGACCTGGGAAAGATACAACTTAATTACGGCAGACAACTTACCGAAGAGGGATGGGAAACAAATACTAAAGAAGCTATCTATCAGCTCAATGATCATTTAGCTTTAGAGTGGTTAGTCCCTAATAGATTTGGTTTTAGCCTTAGCTGGTAAAAATTTTTGACTTTTGACTTTTGCGCCAGCGGCGGTTGCAGCGCTTAAATCGCCTGGCTTATCAGTTTGAGGTATTAGTTTTAGGTTTCGGTAGAGGAATTATTAAGATTATTCTTTCCTAAACTAACGGTCTTTACAGCTTCTATTTTATAAAAATCGCTGATCTTTTCTAAGCTAGTTCTATCCCACTTCTCTTCTTTGATTATTTTTTCTAAGGCATAAATATCCAGAGTAGACACCTCTTTTAATTTATGGAGTTGCCTTAAAACCTCTTCCAAAGCCTTTCTTTCCGGACTATTCTTTGAGGGGAGAGAGACCTTCTGTTTTTCGGAAATCTTTAATTTATGATCACTTCCGATAATTACTGCTACTCCTTCTCTGGCTGCATATTTTATCACTGCCTCTTTTAGTTTTTCTAACTCCCCATCTATCTCTTTAATCTTTGCCTCGTACCCTTTTTTTTCCAGTTCAAAATTAGCAAAAGTGTTAACCAGCTTCACTCCTTCATCATTCAAATAATCTTTAACTGGTAATTTTTCCACCTGGTAATAATGTTTTTGTCGAGGACACAAATCAGGGTAAGGACACCAACTACAGAGGGCACTTTCTTGCGGCAAAAATTCCTCGGTATTTTCAATCTTTTCAATCAGAGAAATAGTGTCCTCCTTTAACCTTTCCAGTTCCTCTGGAGAACGCCGCGAAGACATCTCCTTATCAAAAGCGACATAATGCCAGATTAACTTTACTTTACTTGCCTCGGGCCAGAGATTCTGAACCCCTATTTGATAAAGGGCCAATTGCCTGTCTTTATCAAGGTAACTTTGTGCGGGGAGATTAGCCGAAGTCTTGTAATCATGAATCTCGTAAGTATCGTCAGCTAGCTGGTCAATTCTATCTATATAACCCTGAATTAAATATCTTCCCTCTCCTTTTAGATCAATAAGCACCCTCTTCTCCAGGGCTAATGTTCTACCTTGATTAAAAGGGTAATATCTCTGGTAATAATCTTCAATACATCTACGGCCTAAATTTTTATAATCAGCGATGCTTCTTTCTTTTTTAACCAGCAGAATATGGGGGTGATAATTTTTCAACCACTGCTCCTCATAATAATTGAGCAATTCTTCCAGAGAACACACCCGAAACTGGAGTTCTCGATATAATTTCTCCATAGTTTCGTGGAAACGAGAACCCAGGAAGGCTTCTATACTTTCCTCCTCCCGTTTAATGCGGTCTAAATAATTAAATTTATACTTTAAAGGACAATCCTCAAAGGTTGCCAGACGAGAATAAGAGTAATAAGTCATTCTGATTATCCTCCTCCTTAACTTTCTTAGATCTTCTTTTATCTCCTATGTTTATATCTTATAAATTTTATACCCCCTATTTTATACCCATTCGGCAGTGTACTCTCTTAAATGTTTAGTCTGATTTAATTGGAGCAAACAGTACCCTCTATTTTCTTTATAAGAAAGAAGACTATAAGAGGCGGTATCCAAATGTATTTTCCAAAAATAAGGAGGAGAAATATTTAAACAAGCGGCAATCAGTGGTTTGAGTACAGCCCGGTGGGAAACCACCACCAAAATCTCTCCTCTATGCTGCAAAACTAAACGGTCTAGACCACTCTTTGCCCTTTTTTGCACCTCGGCAAGGGATTCCATACCTTTCACCTTAAGTTTTTCCGGCTGGTTTACCCAGAGATTCCATTCTTCCGGATACAGTTCGGCAATCTCTTTTTTAAATCGCCCCTCCCAACTTCCCAATTCGATATTATTAAGAGGTTTTCATATTTTAATCAACTATTATCAACTCATAATTCTGCGAACCTAAACCTATCTTTTCGGCGTAGTCCAGTCCTCTCCTCCAATCCGTATCCTTATGGATAGAGGTGAATTTATCTTCGCCCTCCCGGAAGTTTTTCTCCTCCAGTACCGACCCCTTGAGCATCGGGGCTTTATTTACCAAATCTATACAGGCCCTATCCAGAGCTACCGGGTCAAAAGAGGCAGCCATCCCCAAGTCGGGGACTATCGCCTGATCATTATAATTCCAGCAATCACAATAAGGGGAAACATTCAGGATAAAACTAAGGTGAAAATGGGGTTTATCTTTTAATACAGCATAGGCGTATTCTACAATCCTTTCCTGGACTATACCACTTGCCTCATCAGAACCGGCTACCGCAGCACCATACTGGCAAACGGCTACACATTGACCACAACCGATACATCTTTGTTCATCAATTTCTGCTTTTTTAAGCTTATTAAAATGAATTGCCTCCTGGGAACAATTTTTAATACACTGACCACAACTGGTGCAATTATTCGGTTTTATCCGCGGCTTAGAACGGGAATGCATCTCCATTTTGCCTGCTCTACAGCCACTGCCCATACCTAAATTTTTTAGAGTTCCCCCAAAACCAGTAAGTTCATGACCCTTAAAATGAGTTAGAGAAACGATTATATCGGCCTCGGCAATAGCCGCCGCTATTTTAGGAGCACTAAAATGCTTCTGGTGAATAGGAATCTGGCGATATTCGGTCCCTTTTAAGCCATCAGCGATAATTACATCACACCCCACGCTAATCCGATTAAACCCATTTTCCATAGCGGAGTTTAAATGGTCTACGGCATTAGACCTCTTACCCGAATAAAGAGTATTGGCATCGGTTAGGAAAGGCTTTCCTTTTAATTCTTTAATTAGTTTTACCAGACAAGCTACATAATTAGGTCGCAGATAGGAAAGGTTTCCTGGCTCCCCAAAATGAATTTTCAGGGCAGTAAATTTATCTTTAAAATCAATCTCTTTAATTCCGGCTTCCAGAGCCAATTTTCTTAATTTATCCAGTAAGTTCTTCCCTGGTTTTGTCCTTAAATCACTAAAATAAACCTGTGCTTTATCCAATCCATACTCTCCTTCTTTATTCTCATTTTATATTTTTATAGATTATAGAAAATTTATGTGGAGTAGCAGATTTTAAGAATTCCGCTATTCTAACTAATGTCCGGTTAAATAAAATAGGTTATGCCTCTTAAGACTGCTTCGTCGCTACGCTCCTCGCAGTGACCATACAGTCGTTAGTCGTTAGTCGTTAGTTAACGGAGCACTAAAATATTCAGATAATTAACTCCATATTATCATAAGCTAGTATAACATCGGGATGGTCTTGAGTAAATTCTTCTTCTTTTTCTATAACCTCTTTCCCTAAGTGGGTAAAGACTATATTCTTAATCTGGTATTTTTTACACCAGTTTATCTGGGTAGTAATTCGGGTATGGCCAAAAAATTGCTCCCCTTTCCTTCGGACCAGATTGCTCTTCAGGGAAGAACCATCCCCGATATACCAATCAATCCCGGCCAACATCCGATCCTTTTCTAAAATATCTACTAAATCAGGATTATAAACCAGGGTCTGGCGAGGAGAAATTTTTATTCTAAAGCCTACGGCCGGGCAGCGAATAGAGTGCAATACAGGATAAGGAATTATTTCTAAAGAATTTAAATTATAGCTCTCATAAAGAGAAATCACTTTATAATTATCGGGCTTATATTTTCCGTATTTTAAAGTTTCTTCTGTCAAATAGACGGGAACTTCCGTCTTTATCTCCAGCTCTAGCCAGCTATAGTGGTCAGGGTGAGCATGGGTAATCAGTAAGGCCTCTGGCTTTATCTCCTCTAAGGTATACCGGTGTTTTAAACCATAATCTATCAATAATCTAAAATCATCCACCTCTATTAAAAGAGAAGAATGATACTGATGCCGAGGAGTTTCTTCTTCAATCTCTCCTTTGGTCCCTAAAAATATTAATCTGGACATTGCCTCTTCCCCATAAACTCCTTTGTCCTTTTGTTTCCTCTCTCAACTCTTATTTCTTACTTCCTATTTCTTAATCTCTTACCTCTTATCCTTATCCTTCGGCGATTCTCAAAACTCCTGCCCCTTGTATTTTTCCTTCTTTAAGTAAAATTAAGCCCTCATTCGCCTCTTCCAATCTAAATTCTTGCACCTCAGGAATAATAGGAATTTTAGCGGCCAAAGGTAAAAATTCTTCGGCATCTCTGCGGGTTACATTGGCTACGCTCTTTATCTCCTTTTCGTACCAGAGATGTTGAGCATAGTCTAATTCTGGAATAGGAGTCTCTTTGCGAATGGCATTAATGACTAACCTTCCTCCTTTTTGTAAATTTCTCAAGGCCTCTCTCACCGGCTCGCCCACCGGGGTAAAATCAATCGCACAGTTAAGTTTGAGCGGGGGCGTATCCCCGGTCGCTCCCACCCAGTCGGCCCCCAATTTTCGGGCTAAATTTTGATGCTCTTTTTGCTGGGGTCGGGTAAAGACCAAGACCGGACTATGAGGATACTGATATTTAACTACCTGAATAAGGATATGGGCAGAGGCACCAAAGCCATAGAGTCCCAAAGATTGACCATCTTCTAGACCGGAGAGTTTTAGGGCTCTATAGCCAATAACCCCAGCACAAAGGAGAGGAGCTGCTTCTAAAGCAGAAAAGTTTTCCGGCAGAGGATAAGCAAATTCTTCGGAGACCACTGTATATTGGGCATAACCTCCGTCTGCATCTTTTCCGGTCCACTTAGCGCTTTCACATAAATTCTCTTCCCCCTTAAGACAAAAGGGGCATTCCCCACAGGCCCAATTAATCCAGGCAATCCCTACTCGCTCACCCTCTTTAAACCTACTTGCCCCTGAACCCAATTTTTCCACTCTCCCCACAATTTCGTGTCCTAAAACTATCGGAAATTTAGCGGGAGGAACCCTCCCTTCAATTTCATCTAACTCCGTATGACAGATGCCACAGGCGAGGACCTTAACTAAAATTTGTCCAGAATTAGGAACAGGAACAGGTAAATCTACTAGTTCTAAAGGTTTTTCTTTTATAGAAGAAATTCCCTTCAGTACCATCGCCTTCATAGTTAACCCTCCTTTACTTTATTTACCACTATATCTTTATATCTCCAGTATCCCCGCATCTTTCCCTTTTGAAAATTCTAAAAGCTAAAAAGACAAACTCCTCTCTATCTAATTATCAAAATATTTAAGGTGAATCCTTCCCCTCTTTAGAGGGGTGTCCC
>DFYM01000064.1:0-8263 GCA_002383355.1 Candidatus Immundihabitans aquiphilus
AGGTGAAAGATTATGCGGAGTGACGTAATAAAAAAGGGGGTAGCTAGAGCTCCCCACCGTTCTTTGCTCAAGGCTTTAGGGATAACGGATGAGGAAATGAGCCGGCCTTTTATCGGTGTTGCCCAGGCCGCTAATGAGGTTATCCCCGGCCATCTTCATTTAAGAAATATTGCCCAGGCAGTGAAAGAGGGGATAAGGATGGCAGGAGGAGTACCCTTTGAATTTTCTACTATTGGTGTTTGTGATGGGCTCTCGATGAATCATGAGGGGATGAAATACTCTCTCCCCAGTCGGGAATTGATTGCCGATTCCATTGAAGTGATGGCCAAGGCCCATGCCTTTGATGCTTTAGTTCTTGTCCCTAATTGTGACAAGATAGTCCCGGGGATGATCATGGGTGCGCTCAGGGTAAATATCCCTACTATCTTGGTAAGTGGTGGCCCTATGTTACCGGGCTTTTATCGGGGAGAAAATATAGCTTTAAATAATGTATTTGAAGCAGTAGGAAGATTTCAAGCTAATTCTATAAGTGGACAGGAGTTAAAGGAGATAGAAGATTATGCCTGTCCAGGAGTTGGTTCCTGTGCAGGTTTGTATACGGCAAATTCTATGAATATTTGGGCAGAGGCGGCCGGTATAGCCCTCCCGGGAAATGGGACTATACCAGCGGTTGAGGCCCGCAGAATCAGGTTAGCCAAATATAGTGGGAATAGGATTATGGAATTATGGGAAAAGGATATTAAATTTTTAGATATTCTTACCAAAGGAGCCATAGAAAACGCCATTGCCGTGGAGATGGCTTTGGGTGGTTCATCTAATACTATGCTCCATTCTCTGGCTATTGCACAAGAAGCAGGCATACCTTTGACCATCGATGATTGCAATAAAATTAGCGAGAGAGTTCCTCAACTTTGTAGTTTATCTCCTGGAGGGAGGCACTATATTCAGGATTTAGATAGAGCCGGCGGTATTTTGGCTTTAATCAGGGAATTAAGTAAAAAAGAAGTAATCAATTTAGCGGAGCTCAGCGTAAAGGGAAAGACGGTTGGTGAAAATATGAGGGGGGCGGAGATATTAAACAGCGAAATAATCCGAAGCCTGGAAAATCCTTACAATAAAGAAGGGGGGATTGTCTTCTTAAAAGGCAATCTGGCTCCCCAGGGGGCAGTGGTAAAGAGATCAGCAGTTCATCCTGATATGTTAAGACACGAGGGCCCAGCCCATGTGTTTGAATCAGAAGAAGAAAGTAGTCAAGCCATTTTGGGGGGTAAAATTAAAAAGGGAGACGTGATAGTAATCCGTTACGAAGGGCCTAAAGGTGGACCAGGAATGAGGGAGATGTTAACTCCTACTTCAGCTATTGCTGGTATGGGCCTGGATAGAGAGGTGGCTTTAGTTACTGATGGCCGTTTTTCGGGAGCTACTCGGGGAGCCTCTATCGGGCACGTTACTCCAGAAGCCGCTATGGGGGGGCCTCTAGCTATTGTTCAAGAGGGGGATATTATCCAAATTGATATACCAGGGAAAAGTTTAAATATTAAGTTAGGCGAAGAGGTAATCGAAGAAAGATTAAAGAGATGGAAATGTCCTGAACCTAAAATAAAATCAGGCTATTTAAAATATTACCTTGAGGTGGTAGGCCCTGCCGATCAAGGAGCAACAAGAAATATCAAAAATTACTGAGTTTTTTCGGTTAGTTAAAATTTAAAAGTGTGCTGAATTTGGGCATAACTCATCATTGATAAATTCACTACCATTATCTGAATCGAAAACTAAGATGGGTAAAGGCAACCTCTCTTTTATTTCTTTTATTCCGGCAAAGACCCCTCTTTGGGCCTTATTCTTTACTGCTACCATCCCCACCCACGAGGTAGCAACATCGGTGAAATTGAGGCTCTGAATAGCCTCTCCTCTTGAGTTTCCTCCATCATGACTGACTAGGTCTACCTCGAAGAAACCGGGTTTAGTATCATCCCAGTCACTGAAGGTACGTATTGGTATATTCTTCTTTAAGAGACTTCCCGGGTGGGTGGTGAATCTACCCTCACCATCATAACACCTCTCCTTCTACCCCCTCTATACCTAAAGATAATTTTCTATCTTTAAATATAGAAGAGATTGGGTTATAATAAAACTAATTTGGAGTACTTTTTTGGTGAGGCAATTCGCTTGGCTGCTAAAAAAGTTTTTTAAGATATTTTAAGATATAATGACTATAAGAAAATCTACCAATAGAATTGGAGGGTAAGAGATGAGTAAATTTGATCTAGCCATTAAATCAGACAAAATATTTACCGACGGAAGATTGATAGACGGCTATATTGGAGTAAAAGAGGGGATAATTGCTGCTCTAAGTAAAGAAAAGTTAGAGGCTGAGGACTTCCTTGAGGCAACCGGGAAAATGGTTTTACCGGGGACGGTAGACCCCCATGTGCATATTAGAGCACCCGGACATGAAGAGAGAGAGACTTTTGAGAGCGGTTCAAAAGAAGCGGCCTTAGGTGGAGTTACTACCATAATTGAAATGCCTATCTCTACTCCTCCCCCGCATTCTCCAGAAATCCTACAAAGAAGAATGGATTTAGCCGCTAAAGAAGTAGTAGTGGATATAGCTTTTTTTGGAGCAGCAGGAACCGATTGCCTGGAGGACATTATCCCTTGTTCCCAAGCCGGTATAGTAGCCTTTAAAACTTTTCTACACGAAGCACCTCCGGGGAGAGAAGAGGAATTTGTCGGTCTTACGGCGCCAAACACTGGGGACCAATACGAGCTGATGGAAAGAGTGGCTCAGACTGGAGTAATAAGTGGTTTTCATGCGGAAAATAATGCAATAATTAATAAGAATATAGCTAAGCTAAGGAGGGAAGGGAAAACTTCTCCTCTTGATCACGGCCGATCTCGCCCACCAGTGGCAGAGATAGAGGCAACCTCTAAAATTTTACTCTTTGCCGAAAAAACTGGTGCCAAGGTGGAGATATGCCATATTACCACTCCCGAAGCAGTAGAATTGGTAAATAAAGCAAAATCAAAAGGAGTATACGTTATAGCCGAAACCTGCCCGCATTATTTATTTCTTAACGAAAAGGTTATGGAAAGAGTGGGAGCGTTTGCCAAATGTAATCCTCCTTTAAGGAGTGAAGAGGAACGGCGGGGTATGTGGGAAATGGTAGTTAAAGGGAGTATAGATATTATCGGAAGCGATCACGCCCCTTATACTAAGGAAGAAAAAGAAAAAGGAAGCGAAGATATATTTGTTGCCCCTGCTGGCTTTCCTGGTTTATCTACTCGACTACCTCTCCTTTTTACGGCTGTCAAGGAGGGCAAGTTGGAATTAGAGAGAATGGTAGAACTCATCTGCGAAAATCCGGCAAGAATATTCGGTTTATATCCTAAAAAGGGGACAATTACTCTTGGTGCAGATGCCGATTTGGTAATCTTTGACCCCGATAAAAAAGATATTATTTCTAAGGAGAAAATGTTTACCAAGTGTTGGGAGAGTGCTCTGGTATATGAGGGATGGGAAGTCTACGGTAAACCAGAAAAGACTATAGTTAGAGGGAAAGTAGTCTTCGATAAAGGCAAAATCGCTGTCTCTCCCGGATATGGAGAGGTTATAAAGGTATATCGAGGGTAATGTTTTATAAAATCAATAAAAATTAAAAATAATCTTTGTTTAAATAAAAGTAAGGAGAAGAGGAGAGAGATAATGGATGAAATCAATTTACAGAAATTAGATGCTTTGAATAACCAATATGTTACTAAAGTAGTGCAAGAAGCTATTCAACGGTGTAAACCAGCTAAGGTTACCGTAGTGACTGACGCCAAGGAAGACCTTGCCTATGTGAGAGAACTAGCTCTAATTAATGGTGAAGAACAAAAATTGAAGATGGAAGGTCATACCGTTCACTTTGATAGTTATTATGATCAGGGGAGGGATAAAGCTCATACCCGATACCTGGTATCTCAGGATATTGACTGGGGGATAAAAGTAGAATATACCGAAAAAGAAAGGGGACTTAAAGAAATAAACTCCCTCTTTGAGGGGAGCATGAGGGGGAAAGAGATGTTAGTAAGATTCTTTTCCCTCGGTCCAACTAATTCAGTATTTTCTCTGAGAGCCCTCCAGATTACTGATTCTGCCTATGTAGCTCATAGTGAAGATATTCTCTATCGTCCTGCTTATGAAGAATTTAAGAAACTCAATAATTCACCCGATTTCTTTTTCTTCCTCCACTCGGCAGGAAGATTAGAAAATGGAGTGAGTAAAGACATAGACAAGCGAAGAATCTATATTGATTTGGAAGAAAATAAAGTTTATTCGGTTAATACTCAATATGCGGGGAATTCGATAGGGCTGAAAAAATTGGCTTTTCGCTTAGCCATTAAGAAGGCTAACGAAGAGGGTTGGCTGGCTGAACATATGTTTATAATGGGGGTTCATGGTCCTGATGACCGGGTTACTTATTTTACAGGAGCTTTTCCCAGTGCCTGCGGGAAGACCAGTACGGCGATGATCCCGGGGCAAACTATCGTGGGTGATGATATCGCCTACTTGAAGAGGATTGATGACGGCATAATAAAGGCGGCCAATGTAGAGAAGGGTATATTTGGTATCATTCAGGATGTAAATCCCCAGGATGACCCCTTGATTTATCGAGCCCTCACTACCCCTCGAGAGCTTATTTTTTCCAATGTACTGGTTAATGATGGTGTCCCTTACTGGTTAGGTATGGGCAAAGAGATACCCGAGAGAGGTATTAATCATTCCGGAGAGTGGTATAAAGGTAAAAGAGATAAAGAAGGAAAGCTTATTGACTGTTCTCATAAAAACGCTAGATATACTGTAGGATTAAATGCTTTAGAAAATATTGACCCCCGGGCTAATGACCCGGCCGGTGTGCCAGTCCAGGCCATCATCTATGGGGGGCGGGACTCGGATACTTCTGTGCCGGTAGTAGAATCTTTCAGTTGGCCCCATGGGGTTTTCTTGGGGGCTACACTAGAATCGGAAACCACGGCGGCTACCATTGGTGTCGAGGGGGTAAGAGAGCATGACCCCATGGCTAATCTTGACTTTATTTCTGTGCCTTTTAAGACCTACATCGAGAATCATCTGAAGTTTACCGAAGGTCTTAGAGAGATTCCCAAGATTTATGGTACTAATTATTTTTTAAAGGACGAATCGGGTAATTATTTCAACAGTAAATTGGATAAGAAGGTATGGGTTCTGTGGGCGGAGGGGAGAGTCCACGGTGAATTTAAAGCCATTGATACCCCGGTAGGCCGTATACCTTGTTACGAGGATTTAAGAAGATTATTTCTGGAGGCTCTAGGTAAAGATTATGATAAAGCAGAATACGTTCAGCAGTTTTCTTTAAGGGTGACGAAATACTTAGAAAAGATGGAGAGGATGGAGAAGATATTTAAGAATATAGAGATGCCCCTGGCCTTTACCGCTGAGTTAAAGGCCCAGACCGAGAGATTGAAATTAGCGAAAACAAAATTTGGAAAAGATACAATTTCACCTTTAGAGTTTTTAAGATAAGATATAGATACATATTTGGATAAATAAAATAATAAATCTCTATAGATTTTAAAATTTAAAAACCAAAGACCGAAACCGAAAGGTCAATTTGAGATAAAAAAAGAGGAGGCGGAGAAATCCGACCTCCTTCCAAGAAGCAGTAATTTTGCCCTTTGTTTTATCTTCTTATCTTTATTTTGCCTGCTCGCCCCTTTTTGCCTTCTATTTTAAAATAATTTTAAAAAAAAGAAGGAGTTTTTGTTTTTTTGTTGAATATGTAAACAATAAAGCATATAAAGTGAATGAATATATACGGTTTTTAAATTTGGTAAATTTTAGGTGGGAGAAGAGAGTGGAAGAAGAGATAACTGATAAATTAGAAGCATATTTAGAAGGTTTAGGAGAACGTTTTAAGTATTATTATGAGGTGGAAAGAAATAAAGAAATAGGGGGGGAGAATTTAGCTATATTTGCCTGCTCCTCTACCGAATGTTTTCGCCAGGTACTCACTAAAAACATAAAAATTGACCAGTATTATGTTAAAGAATACGCCCTCGTTAAGGTCAAAGAGGACTTTATTGGCAAAAAGGAAGTAGAGAATTTTTCCCGCTTTTTAATCTCCCTAACCAATGAACTGGTTACTCCTTCAGTAGATATTATGTCTACTACTTTAAACGGGATTTTAATTACCGTTTCCGGTTTTTCGGAAGAAGCAGTAAATTTTGCTCAGCAGTTTAAATTTTCTAAAACTTTTTTATTAGGTCTAAAAGGATGGTGTGATATGCGCTTAATTCTAGTTGACTTAAAAGAAGAGAAGTTATATACTAATCAAAAAGGGAAAGAAGTAGTTTCGGCCTATAAAATTAAATAAATCTTTGGGAGGAGGCGATAAAGACTAAAAATCATCAATATAAAATTTTAACCATAAGTTGCTGAGGCAAAGAAAAAAATAGATTTGCTAATATAATTTTATTTTTTTTATTTAGTTTGATAAAAAAGGGAGGTTATTATAAATGAATCTTCTGATATTATTGCTAATTGCTTTGATTGCTTTTGGTATTGCTTTTAAGGTCTATGGAGGTTATTTAGGAAAACTTGTAGGGTTAGATGATAGTAAAAAGACGCCGGCTCATACCATGACCGATGGGGTGGATTATGTCCCGAGCAAGGCTCCAGTTTTAATGGGACATCATTTTTCCTCCATTGCCGGTGCGGGACCTATTACCGGACCTATTGCTGCCTCGGTCTTTGGCTGGCTTCCTTGCTTTTTATGGATTGTTTTAGGGAGTATCTTCATCGGGGGGGTACATGATTTTACGGCGATTATTTCCTCGGTGAGAAATGAAGGGAAATCAGTAGCAGAAGTAGTAGGAAAAAATGTGGGTAAGAGAGCAAAAACACTATTTTTGATCTTTATTTTCCTAACCTTGGTATTAATAATAGCTGTTTTTGCTATTTTAACTGCCGATACCTTCAAAACTAATAGTTCAGTGGCTTCAGCCTCATTGCTGATGACGATTATTGCTGTGGGGATGGGGTTTGGTCTTTACCGCCGAGGTATGCCCCTCCGCACCGTTACTATAGTAGGAGTGATTTTATTATTTATAGCTATCTGGATCTCTGTAGTTGCACCTTTTCTGCTATTTAGTGCTGCCACTTGGGTTTGTATATTGTTTATTTATGCGTTTATTGCCTCTGTTTTACCCGTCTGGACTTTGTTGCAGCCGAGAGATTACCTATCCTCCTTTTTACTCTATGCGGCGGTGATTGGGGGTTTCCTGGGCATTCTCTTTGGAGCTCCCAAGTTACAACTGGCCAGCTATACCTCTTTCCACCAGCCCATAGGTTATCTCTTCCCCATACTTTTTGTAACCATTGCCTGTGGGGCCATATCGGGTTTTCATTCTCTAGTTGCTTCCGGAACCTCTTCTAAACAGGTGGATAAGGAATCAGATACTAAGATTGTCGGTTATGGAGCAATGTTGCTAGAAGGTGTAGTGGCCGTGATTGCTTTGGGAACAGCGGCTATGTTAACTCAAGGAGGATTAGCCGAGGGATTAGCCAATTGGGGCGGACCAGTAGGGGTTTTTGCCCATGGTATGGGAAATTTTTTAGCTAATTTAGGGATACCCGAACAGGTAGGAATTACTTTTGGGGCTTTGGCGGTATCTACTTTTATGCTTACTACTCTGGATACTGCTACCCGATTAACCCGCTATGCTTTACAAGAGCTTACTGCTGACTGGGCGCCGGCTATTTCTAATAATAAATACGTGGCTACGGCTATTGCCGTTATCTGTGGCGGAGCCCTAGCCTTAACTGGTACCTGGAGTGCTATCTGGCCGATATTTGGTTCGGCCAATCAACTTCTTGGCGGTTTAGCCTTATTAGGAGCAACAGCCTGGTTAGCTCAACTGGGCAAAAAATATACGGTGACTTTGTACCCGATGGTCTTTATGATTATAGTTACCATTGCTGCTCTAATTACTATGGTTTTCCAGAATTTTGCTAAAGCCAATTATCTATTAGGGTTTATTTCCATAATCCTGATAATCTTAGCGGGTTTTGTAGTAAATGAAGGAATACAAACCTTAAAAAAATTACCGGCGCAAAAAACTAAGACTATGGGCGTAAAGGGATAATTAAAGCCCAAAGATAATAATTTCAAAGTTCTTGATTTAAATTTATAGGTGCTAGTGCCTGGTTAAATAAAATAGGTTATATTTCTGGAGATTGCTT
>DFYM01000064.1:8357-13927 GCA_002383355.1 Candidatus Immundihabitans aquiphilus
TACCTTAGTTAACGGAGCACTAGTTTAGCCTCAGCAACTTATTTAATTAAATAAGATAGGTAGAATAAAAATAAGGCTGACAAGATTTTAGATTTTGCTAGCCTTATTTTTATTGAACATCCTAAATACTAACCTAACCACCATTCACTAACAATTGTATTAACCGGTAAACTGGGTAACTGGCTAACTAAATTTGTATTTTAAGAAGGGTTTTGGGATTTTTTAGAGAATAAATATATAAAAAGGGGAAAAAACAATTATTATATTTTAATAGAAATAGAATAGGAGAAATAAAGGAGAAGTAAAATTAGTGGAATGGCGATTAATTAAAGATGGTTACCATAATGGTTTTATGAATATGGCTATTGATGAGGCAATAATGATAGCTCATCGAGAAGGATGGGTTCCTCCCACTATCCGGTTTTATCAATGGTCTCCACCGGCGGTATCTTTAGGTTATTTTCAGAATTTAAAGAAAGAGATAGATATAGAAGCTTGCCAGAAAAAGGGGGTAGATATAGTCCGTCGGCCTACTGGTGGCAAGGCGGTCCTCCATGATCAAGAATTGACTTATAGTTTTGTGATTAAGGAAAATCATCCCTTAGTGAATGATTCCATATTGGAGACCTATAAAAAGATTAGTAGGGGGATAATCAGAGGTCTTTCCTATTTAGGGGTAGAAGCTAAATTAGTTCCTTTAAGAGAAAAACTAAAGAATGATCCTTTGTCTCGGGAGACAGAAAGGAATTCCGAACCTCCTTATTCCGCTATTAAATCAATCTGTTTTTCAGCTTCTGCTCAATACGAGGTTCAGATTGAGGGTAAAAAGATAGTTGGGTCTGCCCAAGTAAGAAAAGGAGGCGTGGTTCTACAACACGGCTCTTTATTAATCAAATTAGAAAAAGATAAACTCTTCTCGGTTTTTAATTTTCCTTCTCCCGAGGTGAGAGAGAGGCTTAAAGGAAGATTTAAAGCTATTGGCTTAGAGGAAGTACTCGGTAGAGAAGTATCTTTTTCTGAATTAGCAGAGATTCTCCCGCGGGGTTTTGAAGAAGAATTTGGAGTTAAATTGGTGGAAGGGAGATTAACTGAAGAAGAAAAAGAAATTTCCAGGGGCCTTTTTAAAAATAAATATTCGACTTACGAATGGAATTACCAGGGGAAAAATAATGAAAAGAAATAGGATAATTTTTAGAATTTCTAGGAATTTGAGCAAGGGAAAAAAGAAGAAAAGGGACAGGCTATTCGCTATTTGGCAGGATATATAAAATATGACAGCCCAGGTATTAGAATTTTTAAGAGAGCAAGAGTATATCTCGGGGAGAGTTCTGGCTCAAAAATTAGGTATCTCGCAGGTAGCGGTCTGGAAGCAGATCCGAAGATTAAAGAAGATAGGCTATGAGATAATTGCTGACCCGAAGGGGGGTTACTGTTTGATTTCTCATCCGGACCTTCTAACCCCTCAGGAAATTCAAAAGGGATTATCTACTGCCTACCTCGGTAAAAAAATATTTTACTTCCCGGCATTAGAATCTACCAATAGATTTGCTAAAGAAAAAGCCTTAAATAGAGGAAAAGGAGTAAACGAAGGCACCCTGGTTATTGCTGAACAGCAGAGTGCCGGTAGAGGGCGATTGGGGCGTAAATGGTTTTCGCCGGCGGGGGGCATCTGGCTTTCCCTGATATTATATCCCGAGCTTTCTCCCTCTTACCTCCCCCGGATAACTTTGATGACTGCCGTAGCAGCGGTGAAGGCTATAAATAAGTGTACCCCGATCAAAGCCCTGATAAAATGGCCTAATGATATCTTAGTACAGGAGAAAAAAGTAGGTGGTATACTGACCGAAATGAGCGTCGAATTAGATATAATAAATTGGGTGATAGTGGGGATAGGTCTGAATATTAATATAGATTATCTAGCATTTCCCGAAGATCTTCGAGAGAAAACCACTTCTTTAAAAGAAGTGTTAGGACGGAAGGTTTCCCGGGTTAAATTAGTGCAGGTGTTTTTACAGGAATTTGAAGAATATTATGAAAAGTTAAAAAGAAGAGAATTTTCTTCTATTTTAGAGGAATGGAAAGCATACTCCTGTACGTTGGGGAAAAGAGTAGCTATAGATATAGGAGAAGGAACTTTAAGAGGGATAGCGGTAGGAATAAACCAGGAGGGGGCGCTGATTTTAAAAAAGGAAGATGGAGAGTTAGCAGAGGTAATCTCGGGAACTATTAAATTGGGGAGAAAAGATTAATTATGGAAAAAAGGAATAAAAGAAATATATATAAATCTATAGACTCTTTAGAGGAGAGTAAAAACCAGCAACCAGTCCCACAAAATATTCTATCGATAGACCATAAGTGGTTTTTAGAGATTTCTTCTTCTTTTTTTGGCCTTCATCAGCGGGCTACGAATTTTATCCGCGAATTTTATTCTCCTTCTCCTGACTTTAAAGTGCTTAATGAAAAACTTAGAGAAGTTGCTCTAAAGGATATATGGTTTTATAAATCTCATCCAGAAGCCTCCAGGGCTTTGAGCATCATTCTTCTTTTTTTTAAAGACTTTTTGGATAAGGATTTAGATTACCCCAATAAAGAACGTGTCCTTGGAACTTTATTGGAATTCATAGAATGGATATATAAAAATCAGAGTGCTAGTATTGATTTTTCTTCTCTTATCCAAGAAGGGATCGATATTTTAGAGAAGACCATCTACCACGACGAGGAAATATTTATTCGTGCCTCAAGTTTTTTAAAAACCTTTTCTTCTTCATTGGCCGATAAGGAAGTTTACTCGGCTAAACTGAAACCTTTGCTTCATGAATCCCTTCAGCGGAACCTTAATTTTTGGAAACAAAATCTTAATTTTAGAGGTAGGGATAAAGAGTGGAAGGGAATTTTTAACGAGGATTATTTTAATTTTATCACTAAAAAGGAGTACCAAATTATTAGTGAGACCCAGGAAAAATTAGCCGAAACCGAAGAATGGGATGAACTAAAAAAGGTGCTTGATTTTAAAGGTTTTACAGATAGGTTACATGATCTTATTTTGGAAATTAAACCAGGGCTAGAAAGAATTTATTTTATATTTTATCTACTGCATCTCCCCGGCATGGCTAGGTTAAAAGATATTTTACTTATAGATTTAAAACAGGCGTTAGAATCATTTCCTGAAGAAGAATTTACGAAAATGGAGATAGATATTTTTTTAAAACCAATATTTTCCATTTTTGAAGAATTAAAAGCCGAGTATACAGAAAAGATATTAGATTGCATCTTAGCTCTGGGTAAAAGGATATATCAAACTCAGGATCAACTTAAAATAAAAACTTTTATCGATCGACTAATTCAATTTGGGTTTGTTTACCCTGCCAAAGTAGGCCTTGATCAGGAAGAACTAATCAAGATAAACCAAAATCATTTAAAAAATATTCGGGTGTGGCTCGAGCTTATAGAATGTTCCCCCTCCTTAAGTAGAGAACTAATAGCTGCCTTAATCGCTAATCTAAGGATAGGAGGGGTATTTATTGCCGATAATGATCTTTTTCAAAGAGATATTACCAAACTCCTTAATAGTAATATCGAACCTTGTTTTAATTTAGTAAAGCAACTTACTTCTCTCTTCCCCGTTTATTTTAGCAATATTGGGGCAGATGATAAAATTAGAGAGGTGACTACTTATCTAGACGGCTTGTCTTATCGTAATGATAAACTGATTCATTTTTTAAGAAAACAGATACATACCCAGAGCAATATTACTCATCTCGAGTTGATAAGAAAAATTATTCGTTTTTGGTATGATGGTGATTCTTGCCCTCTTTTAAGCTATCTCCCCTTAGATGTTCAAGGTGAATTAAAAACTTCGGGTAAGTGGTTTGATCCGGTACATAAAATTGTGCAAAAACTCAGCAAAAAATTGCAAGTTGAGCCGGAAAACTTACTGGAAAAAGAGGTTAAAGAAATAAAATTGGCAATGCAGGAAATAAATGAGGTAGATAATACTGATCGAGAGCGAGTATTAGGTCTTATCAAATTGTATGGTTTATTAAAACATAAATATAGTTTTGACGCGGAGGATGCTATTAATGATTTAGCGCAGGCATCTTTTATCTCTTCTAAAGAAGTAATTAGTTTAGAAAGGTTTCTAAAAAACAAAAAATACATCTCGGCGATGAAAGTAATTTTTTCCCTAATTTCCCAACTAAAAGAAATTGTTCTAGACCTCCAAAAGAGCGAAGCCCAGGAGGATATTTATTATAAACGTCATATTGCTGCTGGAATTCCTTCTATGTATGGTAGATACCGCGAGCGCAAGTTTGAATCGCTGGGTTTAATTTTTAGATTAGAAAAATTGGCTGACTATCTTTTGAGCAAAATAATCAGCCAAAAAGATTTGAGTTATATGACTATTGATGGTTTACGTAATGCTGCAGAATTATTAGATTTATTCAGAGAAGGGTTAGAACTTGATGGTATTTATAACCAGAATTTTAATTCAACTTTAGAAATGTTTCATTATAGCCTTAAAACTTCCACTTTTTCTATGAATCAATTTATAAATGTTTTCCATTTTCTTACTTTAAATATTAAAGAGATTATAGACGATTACTATATGAGCCCTTTTGTCTCCTCCTTAAAAATAATTATCCCCCAATATATTATTAAGGAGGGAGCAGAAGAGATTTTTGAAGGTAATCAAGAACATGTCATTTATAGAAAGTCAGAAGAATTCTATCGTAGCATCATCTCTTCCAGTTTTTTAGTTCAAAATTTAGATAATTATGTTTCTCAAATATTAGAAACTTTAAGGTCTATGGTAGGGAAGTTAAAGCCCGAAGTTATTCATATGCTTCTTAATTATAACCCCCGATTAATTTTTACACCTTTACATAAATCAACTCCGGAAGTAGATAATCAGACCTTTCTGGGAGCCAAGGCTTATTATCTTAAAAAACTTTATGCTTATAAATTTCCTATACCTCCTGGATTTATCCTTACGACTGAGTATTTCCGAAATAGGCTAGCCATAAAGCAATTTCCAGAGATGTATAAAATGATCTTGGAATTAATAAAAGGCGAATTAAGAAGATTAGAAAAGATTACTAAACAAAAGTATGGAGACTTGCAAAATCCTCTCTTATTGTCTGTACGTTCCGGCACAGTTATTTCTATGCCCGGAGCCATGGATTCACTGTTAAACGTGGGTATGAATGATCAGATTGCCGAAAGCTTAAGCCGGAAACCTGGTTACGGCTGGGCTGCCTGGGATAGTTATCGTAGGTTATTACAAAATTGGGGGATGACCCAGGGAATTAACCGAGATGAATTTGATAAAATTATGTTTAAATTTAAAGATCTTTATCAAATAAAAGAAAAGAAAAATTTTAGCCAGGAACAGATGAAGATGATTGCCTTATCCTACAGGGAACTATTACGCCAATATAAAGTTCAATTTGAAGAAGATCCCTTTAAACAATTAGTCCAGGCAATTAATTTTGTATTCCAATCCTGGTATAACAAAAGGGCTCAAGTTTACCGAAAAAAATTTCAGGTTGCTGAAGAATGGGGGACAGCAG
>DFYM01000063.1 GCA_002383355.1 Candidatus Immundihabitans aquiphilus
AATTCAAGAAAACTCTATCTTGTTGGTAAAACAAGATAAATATAGCTTATTTATAATTACTCTTGACTTAATCTAATCTTCTTCTTTTAATCTAGTCTACACTAATAAACGGAACAAAAAAAATACTATCGGTAGTAATACTTTTCCAATTATACCACTCAATACCAGAATTAATAAAATAATTGGGCCATAAGATTCTAACTTAGCATATTGGTAAGCTTGGGGATAAGGTAATAAACCCATTAATATTTTAGAACCATCTAAAGGGGGCACAGGTAGCAAATTAAATATAGCGAGGGCTAAATTTATTACTACGCCGGTTTGTAAGAAAATTAGCCATCCTTTAAGTAAACTAAAAAAAATATTGGAGAAGAAGGTATTTCTAACTAAAGTTAGCTGACCTAAAAAATAGTAACTTAACCTTAATACGAGAGCAAAAATAACTGCCGTCAAAATATTAGCAATGGGTCCTGCCAAAGAGACATAAATCATATCTCTTTTGGGGTGATTTAAATTATTAAAATTTACTGGCACTGGTTTTGCCCAACCAAAGCGAAATAGAAGTAACATTAAAGTCCCGAGGGGATCAAGATGAGCTAAAGGGTTTAAGGTCAGCCTTCCTGCCTCAGCAGCCGTAGGATCACCTAAATGGTAAGCTATCTTACCATGCCAGTATTCGTGAAAGGTAATAGCAATCAAAACGGCAGGAATACTCCAAACCATTTCAAATATATTGTCTAACATCTTTTTTGCTTTTTTCCTCCTCAAAAATTTTCAGGGCAAATTTAATCTCTTCTTGTCGGTTATTTACTTCTCCATCTAAACGAGCATAGAGGAGTCGATTTAAAATGTAGGAATAAATAGGTCCTGGCTTAATACCCAGCTCTTTTAAGTCTTCCCCTGAAATACATAATTTTTCTTTTTTATAAATCTTTAAAAAATTGAAGACTCTTTCTTTTGCTATCTCTGATTTGCTTTCCATCATCGCTAAAAACAAAAGTTCATTGGGTGCATCCTTTAATTTGATATAGATAGAGCTGGGTGACAATTTCTCTTTCGAAGATAAAAAGTCCGTAACCGCTTCTAAATTTAGATAAAGGTAGTTTATTTTATTTACAATTTTGGGTTTTAACCTTAATTGTCTAACCAATTTTTGAATTTTCTTCTGCTCTAACTGGTATACTATAAGATAAAAGTAGATCAACCACAATTCTATTTCTTCTCCTGGAACATTTTTTCTCCATAAATTATAACTCTCACTTACTTTATCTAACTGCTCTAATGCCTCAGCGTCTATTTCTATACCCAAAAAAATATACTTTAAAACCCCCAAATCTCTCATTCTCTTTAAAGCTTTAGCTGGATTTTTTTCTTTTAAGATTAATATTAATTCTTCTGCTAACCTCTGCTTCCTTAATCGAGTAAGTAATTTATCTTCTATAGCCTTTTTAAGAAAGTCTTCCGTCGATTTATCCATTTGAAAATTATAGCGTTGTTCAAATCTTATTGCCCTCATGATCCGCGCAGGGTCTTCTACAAAGCTCAGATTATAGAGAACCCGGATAATACCCAATTTTAAATCCCTTTGACCACCAAAAAAATCGATTAATTTTCCATAATTTTGGCTATTTAATTGTATAGCCATAGCATTTATAGTAAAATCCCGACGGTAGAGGTCTTTCTTTATAGAACTTAATTCTACCTCAGGGAGAGCCGCGGGATATTCATAAAACTCTCGGCGAGCAGTAGCTACATCCACCCTGAAACCATCAGGCAAAATTACTACTGCAGTACCAAATTTTTCATGGGTCCTGATCCTTCCTCCTAATCTTTGGCTTAACTTTCGGGCAAATTTTATCCCCTCTCCCTCTACTACAATATCTAGATCCAGATTTTCTATTTCTAAAAGAAGATCTCTCACCACTCCTCCTACCATAAATACGGAAACTCCCAATTCATCGCCAGTTTCTCCAATCTTTTTCAAAATGTCTTGGACTCTCATTGGAAATATTCTTTTTATTAAGTTTATAATTTTCTCTCTTTCTACTTTCACTTTATGCTTATTCTCCGTATAAGTAGAAAACGAATTTTGCGGAAGGCTATGTTCGCCATATAAATTTCTTATTAGATCGGTCCTAGTCACTATACCCACCAGCCGGTTATCCTGGTCTACCACTAATATTCTTCCTATATCGTGAGCTATCATTAATCCCTGAATTTCGGATAGAGGGGTATCCAAATCAACACTAATAATCTGATTAGACATATACTTACTTACCGGTTCTTTCCCCAAACCGTGACGTATAGCCATATTTATTTCTTGTCTGGTAATAATTCCTTTTAGAGCTTCTCCCTCCATTACCGGGATTCCCGTATGGCCATATCTTAACAAGATTTTCCCAGTCTCTTCTATAGAAGTAGAAGTATTAACTGTTTTAACAGGAGAGGACATGATATCTTTCGCCACCATCCCTGATTTGATCTTTTGTTCCAAAAGATCTAAGATTTTCCCTTCTAATTCTTCTAAAGAAGAATCTTTAACCACAGCCGCTGCTGCTTGAAAGTGTCCTCCCCCACCTAATTCCTTTAATATTTCATCTACATCTACAGAATTGGTCCTACTTCTTCCTACGATATACACTTTTTCTCCCATTTTAGCTAAGGTAAAAAATGCATCGCTATTTTCAATTTCTATTAATTTATGGGTAAGAAGCGCCAATCCTTCGGTATAATTTTTGGCTTCAGCTTTAGCAATATTCACTCTTACTCCTTTACAATAAATTTCTTTAGAAGAAAGGAGTAATTGGTTTAACAATTTTTTTTGCGATAAACTTAAACCAAGGTTCATAAAATTCGCCACTACTTTTAATTTTACTCCTTTGTCGAATAAGTAAGCAATGCTATTAATATCTTCAATGGTAGTGGTAGAAAAAGTTAAAGAACCAGTATCTTCATAAATTCCTAAGGCAAAAAGAGTGGCTTCCAGAGGAGTAATTTCTAAATTTTTCTCTCTAATTTTTTTTAAAAGTATAGTAGTGGTCGCTCCCGCTTCTTCAATAACATTGAGGCTTCCTTTAATATCCTCAGCAGTAGCCGGATGATGATCGTAAATATGAATATCTAAATCTTGCTTTCTTAAAATCTGGGCAAAGGCCCCAATCCTTCTTTTTATTCGCGTATCCACGATAATTAAGCGGTTAATATCTTGCATTTTTATGCTTTTGAGAGGAGCTATTTCTATTATCTCCCCATATATTGAAATAAATTTTTTAACATTTTTCTCTATTGCCCCAGGAAAAGTCAATAAAGCAGTGGGATATATCTTTTTAGCTGCTACCATAGCGGCTAAAGAATCAAAATCAGTACTTAGATGGCTAATGATCACTTCCAATAACTTACTCTTCTTTCCCTGTTTTTTGTTTAAAATTATAGCATAAAAAGGCATAAGTCGGTAGCTTTAAATTTCTATCTCCTGCCTTGCCTCTCCTATCTCGTTCAAGGTTACTCGGCTAGTTAACAGCTTCATCAAGGTTTGGTTAAAAAATGGAGGAAACAAACAAATAAGAGCTGGTGAGATGGTTGGAGAACAGACTACCTTGAGGAAAAGAATTAAGAGCAAAAACATTTTATAAATAAGCTGCTGAACAAGACACAAAACTAAATAATAATATAAGCAAAACTAAATTACTACACACACGCTAATCAATCGAAATTAAGTCCCTTGATTTAAATTCTCTGATACCTTCTCTACTAATAGTAGCTAAAATGAGGGGTACCTCTGGAGGGTTTTTATCGCCTATAATAAAAGAAGAGATTAATTTTTCTTTTGCTTCTTTTAATTTTTCTTCATCATTATAATGAATTTCCGCTAGCCCCTCATTGATGGTAACCTTACTGCCTACTTTCTTTTTTAAGACAATACCTACGGATAAATCTATTTTAGATTCTTTATTTTCTCTACCTGCTCCCAAGAACATAGCACTTTCCCCTATTAACTGGGCATCTACTCTTTGGATATAGCCGCTTTTTTCAGCTTTAAAATTAAAACGATATTTAGCCGAAGGTAATAATTCTGGATTTTCAATTATCTGTGGATTTCCGCCTTGAGCCCTCACCATCTCTTTAAATTTATTCAAGGCCCTACCTCTTTCTAAATTTTCTATCAATTTATCTTTTCCCTCCTCAGCACTGCTAGCCACACCAGCTAGCTTTAGCATATGAGAACCAAGTTCCAGACAAAGGTTACGCAAATCTTCTGGTCCTTTATTTTTTAATACTTCTATAGCCTCTTTAACTTCTAAGGAGTTCCCGATGGCATAACCTAATGGTTCATCCATATTGGAAATGATAGCTACCATCTCTTTACCCAATTCTAATCCGATATCTACCATAATTTCCCCTAATTCCAAGGCCTCGCCGTATTTCTTCATAAAAGCCCCGCTCCCGGTAGTTACCTCTAATACAATTGCCTCCGCTCCGGCAGCAATCTTTTTGCTCATAATACTACTAACTATTAAAGGGATACTCTCTACTGTCCCCGTTACGTCTCTTAAAGCATATAATTTTTTATCTGCCGGAGCCAAATCAGAAGTAGGACTAATCACTGCTACACCAATCTTTTTCACTATCTTTATAAATTCCTCAAGGCTCAGTTCGGTTTTGAAACCTTCAATGGACTCCAACTTATCAATAGTCCCACCAGTATAACCCAACCCTCGTCCTGACATTTTGGCTACTCGAACCCCTGCCGAAGCTACCAGCGGTGCCAAAACTAGAGTAGTAGTGTCTCCTACCCCTCCGGTGCTGTGTTTATCTACTTTAATACCGGGTAGAGAACTAAGATCGACTATATTCCCAGAATTAGCCATTGCCTTAGTTAAATATTTAATCTCTATATTACTCATCCCCTTAAAATATATCGCCATTAACATAGCCGACATCTGATAATCGGGGATTTTTTCTGCACAATACTCTTTTATCATAAAACTTATTTCTTCCGGGGTTAACTCTTGCCCATCTCTTTTTTTAATAATTAAGTCGTAAAATCTCAAAAGGAAATTCCCCCCTTAGTCAGTTAGTCAGTTCGCCGATTAAGAGGTAAAAGCAGTTTCAGTTTGGTTGAGGGTTAGCTACCTTTTATTTTGTAGGTATGAACTTGCATTGGAAATTAACCATTGGCATCAACCAGCTAACCAGCAAACTGGCGAACTAACTGGCGAACTAATTTCACTATTTCAAAAATAAGGGAACAAAAACTAAGGCAACTGTAGACATCACTTTAATTAATATATTCATGGAAGGACCGGCGGTATCCTTTAGAGGGTCACCTACTGTATCTCCTATAACCGCAGCCGCATGTACTTCTGTGCCTTTCCCTCCATAATTTCCCAGTTCTATATATTTTTTGGCATTGTCCCAGGCTCCTCCAGAATTAGCCATCATAATAGCCAATAAAACTCCTGCTAACAATGCCCCTATCAATAAACCTCCCAAAGCTTCTGGACCTAAGATTAATCCTACTAACAGGGGAGAGATTATAGCTAAGAGCCCAGGTAAGATCATTTCTTTTAACGCACCTTTGGTACTGATATCTACACATTTAGCTGGATCGGGTTTAGCCTTCCCCTCTTTAAGGCCGACTATTTCTCTGAATTGTCTGCGAACTTCTTCAATCATTAAAGAAGCGGTTTTTCCTACGGCACTTATAGCTAAAGCTGAAAATAGATAAGGTATAGCTCCTCCGATAAGCATTCCAGCTATTACTTGAGGATTAGTAATACTAATGGTTTCCAACCCTACTGAACTACAATAAGCAGAAAAGAGAGCTAAAGCAGTTAAGGCTGCAGAACCAATAGCAAAACCTTTCCCCATAGCTGCAGTAGTATTGCCTAAGGCATCTAAAGAATCCGTAATTTCGCGAACTTGCGGATCCAGGCCAGACATTTCGGCAATTCCGCCAGAATTATCCGCTATGGGACCATAACAATCAACTGATACAGTCATGCCGATAATCGAAAGCATCCCTACCCCCGAAATAGCTATACCATATAACCCTGCAAATTTAAAAGCTACTAATACAGTAAAAGCAATAATAACTAAAGGTAGAGCAGTGCTCCTCATCCCCACCGCTAATCCGGTAATAATAGTAGTCGCTGTTCCAGTAAGAGAAGATCGGGAAATAGATTTTACTGGAGAATAACTATAAGAAGTATAATATTCGGTAATTAAACCAATTAAAATACCGGCAATCAAACCGGTAACCGTAGCATAGAATACCTCTAGAGTTCCAAATAAAGTCTGGGAGAGGAAGGCAGCGCAAATAGCTACTAAGAAACCACTGACCAAGGTCCCTTTAGTCAAGGCGTTATTCAAACCTTTTTCGTTTTTTGTTTGCACAAAAAAAGTACCTATGATTGCACAAAGAGCACCACAGGCCGTTAATAAGAGAGGGAACAAAATTCCGTTAGTCCCTTCAAATAATAAATTACCTAAAATCATACTGGAAATAATTGCTCCTACATAGGATTCAAATAAGTCTGCTCCCATCCCGGCAATATCCCCTACATTATCTCCCACGTTATCCGCAATTACCGCTGGATTACGCGGATCATCCTCAGGTATGCCTGCTTCCACTTTCCCAACCAGATCCGCGCCTACATCTGCAGCTTTAGTAAATATTCCTCCTCCTACCCGAGCAAATAAGGCAATAGAGCTGGCTCCCAGAGCAAATCCATTTATGATTTCTGGATCACGGATAAAATAATATAAACTGCCTAAGCCTAATAATCCAAAACCCGCCACCGACATCCCCATTACTGCCCCTCCCGAAAAGGCAACTTTTAGGGCTTTTCTTACCCCTTCTTCCACAGCCGCAAAAGTAGTTCTGGTGTTTGCCTTGGTGGCAGTTTTCATTCCGGTAAGGCCAGCTAATCCCGAACAAATAGCTCCTACTACGAAAGCTAAACCAGTAAGGGAACCTCTCACTATAATTAGGATAACACTCACTATTATCACGAAAAAGACTAAAACACTATACTCTCTTTTTAGAAAAGTCATAGCTCCCTCTTCAATCATTTTAGATATGGACTGCATTAATTCATTACCTGGCTTTTCTCGATTTATTTTTATCGATAGGAATAAGGCAAAAAGCAAAGAAACAAGACCGCTTAGAGGAACTAAAATCTCAATTTGCATCATTTACATCCTTTCTTGTTGTATAATATTTTTTCTCCTTTGGAGATTATTTCGCTACTTTTTTCTTTTTCCTCTTTAATTACTGCTTGAGCAGCGGCTAACCGAGCAATGGGTACTCTAAAGGGAGAACAACTGACATAATTTAATCCCACTGAATGACAAAATTCTATGGATTGGGGGTCTCCTCCATGTTCTCCGCAAATACCCACTTCTAAAGCAGGACGAGTTTTTCTGCCCAAAGTGGTGCCTAATTCTACTAATTTACCTACTCCTTCCTGATCCAAAACCTCAAAGGGATTCTCTTCTAAAATTTTATCTTCTACATATTTTAATAAAAATTTCCCTTCGGCATCATCCCGGCTTATACCAAAAGTTGTCTGGGTTAAATCATTGGTCCCGAAAGAAAAGAATTCTGCCTCTTGAGCTATTTTATCAGCAGTTAAAGCCGCCCGGGGTAGTTCAATCATTGTCCCTACTTTATATTCTAACTCTATCCCTGCCGCCTTTATTTTTTCGTCAGCAATTTCTCTCGCTTTTTTGGCTATCGGCACAAGTTCATTTATATGGCTTACCAAAGGAATCATAATCTCTGGTTTAACCTTTACTCCTTGTTTAGTTAATTCTACTGCTGCTTCTATTATAGCCTCTACTTGCATTTCATATATTTCAGGGTATAACAATCCTAACCTGCATCCTCGAAGTCCTAACATCGGATTCATTTCATGTAAAGACTCTACCTTGGCTAATAACTCTTCCTTTTTATTTAGCTCCTCGGAGTCCGCCTTTTTAAGCCTTAAAGTGTTCACTTCTACTAAAAGATCTTCTAAATTAGGAAGAAATTCATGAAGTGGTGGATCAAGCAGTCTAATAATAACAGGTAAACCTTCCATCGCTTTTAAAATCCCCATAAAGTCACCTTTTTGTATGGGCAACAACTTATTTAAAGCCCCTATCCTTTTCTCTTTATTATCGGCCATGATCATTTCCTGGACAATAGGTAAGCGATCTTGTTCCATAAACATATGTTCTGTTCGGGCTAGTCCGATACCCTCGGCCCCTAATTCTCTGGCTCTTTGGGCATCTGCTGGTGTATCCGCATTGGCATACACCCCCAAACGCTTTATTTCATTAGCCCAGGATAGTAAAGTTTTAAATTCTGCACTCATCTCCGGATCAATAGTAGGGACTTTTCCTAAAAATACTTCACCCGTCCCCCCATCTATAGTAATGAAATCTCCTTTTTTTATCGTTACTTCACCCACTACTATTCTTTCTTTTTTAGTATTAATTTCCAACGCACTGCATCCTGCAACGCAAGGTTTACCCATACCTCTGGCCACTACTGCGGCGTGACTGGTCATCCCCCCTCTGCTGGTCAAGACCCCTTGAGCCTCCACCAGCCCATGGATATCGTCAGGAGTGGTTTCAGTTCTCACCAATATTACTTTTTCCCCTTGTTTTCCTAACTCTTCTGCTTCATCGGCAGTAAAAATAACTTTTCCATAAGCTGCTCCCGGAGAAGCAGGTAATCCTTGAGCAATAACCCGACTTTTAAAGTTAGGGTCTATTCTTTTATGCAACAACTGATTTAATTGATTAGGCTGTACCCTTAAAAGGGCTTCTTTTTTATCTATTATACCTTCTTTAACCATATCGACAGCAATCTTAACCGCCGCCTGAGCAGTTCTTTTACCCGTTCGAGTTTGTAATAAATAAAGCTTCCCTTTTTCAATAGTAAATTCATAATCCTGAACGTCTTTATAATTTTTTTCTAATATATCCACTACTCTGGTAAGTTCTTCATATACCTGGGGCAAATCATCTTTAAGTTTAGATAAGGGCAAAGGAGTACGAATGCCGGCCACTACATCTTCCCCTTGAGCATTCAAGAGATATTCTCCGTAATATTCTTTCTCACCGGTAGAGGGATTTCGAGTAAATCCCACGCCGGTCCCCGAATCTTCCCCCATATTACCAAATACCATTTCCTGGATATTTACCGCTGTCCCCAAATCATCGGGTATTTTGTTAATTCTTCTGTAAGTGATGGCTCTTTTATTATTCCAGGATTTAAATACTGCCTCAATAGCCATCTCTAATTGAACTTTAGGATCTTGAGGGAAATCTTTACCTGTTTCTTGTTTAACCAGGTTTTTATATTTCTCTACTAATTTTTTTAATCCTTCTACCGTGATCTCGGTGTCTAATTTTACTCCTAGTTCTTTTTTGGTTTCTTCTAAGAGATTTTCAAATTTATCGTGCTCAATCCCTAAAACTACATTTCCAAACATTTGAATAAATCTTCTATAACTATCATAAGCAAATCGTTCATCATTAGTCCTTTTAATAAGCCCTTGAAGAGTGGTATCATTTAAGCCTAAATTCAAAACTGTATCCATCATCCCCGGCATAGAGACAGCCGCTCCCGAACGAACTGATACTAACAAAGGGTTTTGGGGGTCTCCTAACTTTTTTCCGGTTACCTTTTCCAAATGGCTCAATTTCTCCTCTATTTGTTCCTTTAAGCCTGCTGAATATTGACCCTTATTTTGATAATATTCCACACAGGCCTCGGCACTAATGGTAAAACCAGGAGGAACGGGTAAGCCCATTTTAGTCATTTCCGCTAAACCAGCCCCCTTCCCCCCTAAAATAGGCTTCATTTTTCCATTTCCTTCATTGAAAAAATAAACGTATTTTTTCATCTTTTTATTCCTTTCCTCCTTTCCATATTTTAATTATTTCAGTAGCAATATCTTCGATCGCTTTGTTAGTTATATCTATTACCGGACACCCAATCCTCTTATAAATATTTTCGGCATATTTCACTTCTTTAAGTACTCTTTCTTTATCGGTATAAATACTTTCATCAGTTAGTCCTAAGGTCTTTAATCGTTTAGTCCTAATTTCAATTAAATTAGCTGGGTCTATAGTTAACCCAATGATTTTTTCTTTAGGTAAAGTATNNAAGTGGGGTCTTGGAAGTCCGGGAAATCCCCAAGATTATTAAATCGGCTGGTGATAAATCTACCTCTCCTTGGCAGGCATCATACTTTACAGCAAATTCCATAGCCTCCATCCTTTCAAAATACTTTTTATCCATCTTTCTAATAAGCCCCGGCTGTAGTTTAGGTCTAATTCCGCTTATTCTTTCGATATGGTCCATAATAGGCCCTAATAAGTCAAAAGAAAAAATTGATTTTTTTTGAGATTCTTCTTTTAAAAATAGCCTTAATTCTGGTTTGACTATCGTATATACTATAAAACTTTTTTCCTTATCTACTTTATCTAAGATACCTTTAATGTCTTTGGTAGATTCAATATGAGCGAACAGCTTTAATTTAATACTATCGGCGTCGAATTGGCTTGCAGCCGCCTCTACCACACTTTTGGCCGTCTCTCCCGTAGAATCAGAAATCAAATATATTGTAGGTTTAGATTCGATATTCTCCATTCTTTAAAATCACCAACCTTTATAAGACAATTTCCGACAAATCAGCTACTTGATTAAATAATGCCCCTATCTTTTTGAGAAGAGCAATTCTATTATTCCTAATCTCGGGATCCTTATCCATAACTAATACTTGGTCAAAAAATTCGTCTATTGGCTCACCTAAACTCTCCAATAATTTAAGGACCTTCTTATATTTCCTCTGGTCAACATATTTTTTAATTCGCGGATGGATACCATTATATTGCTGATACAAATTAAACTCAGCCTTCTCTTTTAATAATGACTCTTTTAGGTCTATTCCTGGGCTATTTTTGGATAAATTAGACACCCGATTTGACGAATTAATAACTTTTCTAAAACTGGGCTCGTTATAAAACTCTTCTATAGCTTTTATTCTATTTTTAATGTCCACTAAATCTCCGTTATTCTCTACTTTTAAAACCGCATTAATTATATCATAACGAATTCCCTCTTCTAAGAAAATATTTTTTACTCTTTGCTTTAAAAAGCTGAATATCTGGGCTATAATTTCTCCTTCTTCTCTTTCGGTAAATTCCCCAGAAACGGTTTCCTTATAGCCATTTAGAGATTTCTGGAAGACCTCTTTTAAGGAAAGAGGTAATTTATTTTTAAAAATTATAGAGATCATTCCTCGAAATTGTCTTCTTAGTCCATAAGGGTCCTGTGAACCCGTCGGGACTAAATTCATTAAAAAACAACCGGTAATATTATCTACCTTATCAGCAATTCCCAAAATCATTCCACTCTTCGTTTTAGGTAAGAGGTCCTCGGCAAAACGAGGGAGATAATGTTCAAAGATAGCTTCTGCTACCTCTTTTTTTTCTTTAGATAAAAGAGCGTATTCTCTACCCATTACTCCTTGTAGTTCTGGAAATTCTTTTACCATTTCAGTGACTAAATCTGCTTTACATAAATGAGCAGCCCTTAATACTTCATCTCTTACTTTCTGTTCCTCCCCTAAAGCATCTGCCAGGTAACTACTTAATAATTCTAATCTTCTCGTCTTATCCTCAAGGCTTCCCCAATTTTCCCGGAAGACCACCTTTCTTAATTTAGCTACCTTCTCCTCCAAAGAGGTCTTCTGGTCTTCTTGGTAGAAAAATTTTGCATCTTCTAATCGTGCTTTAAGGACATTTTCGTTACCCTTTTTAATTATAGAAGAATATCTTTTAGAACTATTACTTATTACGATAAATAGAGGAAGAAGGGTATCTTTGTTTTTATATACAGGGAAATATTTTTGGTGCTTTTCCATAACTGTGGTTAAGACTTCTACTGGTAATTTTAAATAATCGGGGTGATAGGTCCCTAAAATAGCTGTAGGATATTCTACCAGATAAACTACCTCTTTTAATTGTCTTTCGTTAATTATCTCCCGCCCTTTTACTTCTTTAATTATTTGCCTAATCTGTTTTCTTATCCTTTTTTCTCTTATCTCTTGATCCACTATTACATATTTCCTCTTTAGCTCCGCCAGGTATTCCTGGGGCAAAGAAATCTCTATTTTACCAGGAGCTAATAGTCTATGACCGTAAGTTTCGTTTCCGGAAGTCAAACCCTCTATACTAAATTTAATTATTTCTTCATTATACAAGGCCAGTATCCACCTTATAGGGCGAATAAATTTGCATTTTTTATCTTCCCAGCGCATAGACTTAGGGAAACTCAAATCATTTATTACTTTGGAAAATATCTGGGCTAATAATTCGGGCGATGATTTTCCTCTTTCTAACTTCCAAGCAAAAATATATTTGCCTTTCTCCGTATTTTCTACCACCAAATCTTCCACTCTTACCCCTTGCGACTCAGCAAATTTTATAGCCGGCGTTTTAGGTTTTAAGTCATTTTCGTAAGCCATTGCATAGGCAGGTCCTTTTATTTTTTGAAAAATATCTTCCTGTTTATCAGAAATACCATAAATAAACAATGCCAACCTACGCGGAGAACCATAGGTCACAATTTCTTTATAGGGTAGCCTAACTTCTTCCAGACTAACCTTAACTAACCGCTCCAGTTCTTTCAAAGCATCTTCTATATATAATGCTGGAATCTCTTCCGTTCCAATTTCTAAGACCACTTCGCTCATTAAGCTTCTACCCTTTTTTAAACTTTAATCTTTTTCTTTAAGGGAAAACCCATCTTCTCTCTCTGCCTGAGATATTCTTTGGCGCAGAGATGAGAAATATCTCTTACCCGTGAAATATAACCTACTCTTTCCGTAACGCTGATTGCCCCCCGAGCATCTAACAAATTGAAGGTGTGAGAGCATTTTAATATATAATCATAGGCGGGTAAGGTTAATCCCTTTTCTATTAACCTTTTGGCTTCTCTTTCAAAAATATCGAAAAGGTGGAATAACATGGCAATATCTGCCTCTTCGAAATTATACTTAGAATGTTCTACTTCTATTTGCTGTTGCAAATCTCCATAAGTAATATCTCCGCCCCATTTTAGATTGAAGATATTATCTTGGTCTTGAATTACCATTGCTAATCTCTCTAAACCATAGGTTATTTCTACGGGGATAAGATTTAAATCTAGGCCTCCGGCCTGTTGAAAATAGGTAAATTGAGTTATCTCTAGCCCATCCAGCCAAACCTCCCAACCTAAGCCCCAGGCACCTAAAGTGGGAGCCTCCCAATCACCTTCAATAAATCTTATATCATGCTTTTTTCGAGGAATTCCCAATCTTTCCAAACTCTCTAAATAGATATCTTGGATCTCTTCGGGGGAAGGCTTTAATACCACTTGAAATTGATAATGTTCTTGAACTCGATTAGGATTTTCTCCGTATCGTCCATCGGTAGGCCGGCGGGAAGGTTCAACATAAGCAACTTTCCAGGGTTCAGGGCCTAATACCCTGAGAAAGGTAGCAGGATTCATCGTGCCTGCCCCCACCTCTATATCATAAGGCTGTTGGATAATACAGCCTCTTTCTCCCCAATATTTCTGCAAATTAAAAATAATATTTTGAAAATCCATTTAATTACCATTGCCTCAATATTTATTAAACATCTTATTTATTACTGTTTATTTTATTACCTTCTTGAAACTTGAAGACCCTATCTTTAATATTTTTCCTTAAATATCTTTCCTCATAAATTATCTTCTTTATTTTAATTTTAAGTATTTAAGTAAGCTAGGAGAAACCAGAAAAATCTCTATATCTTAAAAAATAATAAAAATTCCCTCTTTTTCCTGCTGGTGTTTGCGCCTTGGGTTCAGAGAGGGAGTTTCTTTTTCTTGGTTAATATATCAAAATCAAGGTTTATTGTCAATGATAACGGCTCTATATATCCATATATGTGAAAATATTCTCGTATAGGAATTTCAATAATTCCTATACTGCAAGATATCCTCTTGGGCATCTTAATCTTGGCATTACCGCCTTCAGTATAGCCATGAGTGGTCTCCTGAGTTTCCTCATTCTCAGGGTAGGGTAGCATACCTTGGGGGGGTTAGCCTTCTTTCTTAATTAATTGCTTGAGTAGCTCCCTTACTTCTCTATAATTGCGTAGATTAAATTTAGCCTGAGTTTGAGTCATCCCTACCTTAATAGTAAAAGATTCAGGGGGTAAGACCTTAAATAGATCTTCATCGGTCAAATCATCACCGATCGCCAATATAAAATCATAACCGGCTTTAGACTGCCACCATAAGGCAGCTGTACCTTTATTCACCCCGGCACATCTTACCTCAATTACCTTATTCGCCGGTAATACTTGTACATCCAGATTGGCGGTAAAACTTATTAGATATTCTATAGCATCTTTAAGGATCATGGAAGATTGTTCGGGATCAGATTGGCGGTAATGTAAGGCTAAGGAGTAATCCTTTTCCTCAATAAAACTTCCCGGAAGACGGTCAGAATAGGTCTGTAATATAGGTAAAAGATGAGCTTTCCAATCATTTTTTAATGGTCTTAATACTTCCCAATTATTCCTCCCCTTCTCTTTAAATAATATCCCGTGCTCGGCAGCCATATTAATATTAAGAGGAGAAAACCACTGCTCTAAGGTATCCTTATCCCGCCCACTTAAAATTACTACTTCATTTTTTTCATCTTCAGTAAGTTCTTCGAGTAAATTCAATAGCTCTTTATCGGGTTTGGCTATCTTAGGATCATAAGTAAAGGGGATAAGAGTTCCATCGTAATCTAAGAAGATCAGTCTCTGCTCGGCTTTCTGATAGTCGTTTAATAAACTCTGACGAGCAGAAGGGGTAAGTAAGCGGACCATAAATTTTTTCTGTTCCTCCTTTACGGAGAACAATTCTTTTACCAAATCGTCACCCCACTTACCGACATGATATCTTTTTAATCTTTCCTGCATCTTTCGATTACGCCTTATTTGTTCCTCAAAGGGCATCTCCAACGCCTCTTTTATAGAACTAGCAATAGCAGAAATATCATAGGGATTAACCAGGATTGCCTCGGTAAGCTCTTTAGCCACTCCGGCCGTCTCACTTAAGATCAAGACACCCTTCCCTTCCGCGTGGCTCGCCACATATTCTTTGGCTATCAAGTTCATTCCATCACGTAAAGGAGTAATAAGCGCGACCTCGCCAACATTATAAAAAGTAACTAGCTCTTTAAAAGGCAAAAAAGTAGTTTGATAGAGGATAGGAGTCCAATTGACCTTACCAAATCTACCGTTAATTCTCCCCACCAATTCATCTATCTGCCTCTTCGTTTTTCGGTATTGTTCAATTCCTACCCGTGAGGGTACAATCACCAGAACCAGAATAACTTTTTCCTTGTATTGGGGATTTTCTTGAAGAAATAGTTCATAACCTTTTAATCGGTTGGCTACTCCCTTGGTATAGTCCAGCCGGTCTATAGAAAGCAATACTTTATATTCCCCTAATTTTTGCTTTAATTCTTCTGTTTTACCCCGAATTTTGGGCTCATTCAAGGCCTCATAAAATTTCTGGTAATTTACCCCAATAGGAAAGGCATCGGCCTTTACTAATCTACCCTCTATCCAAATTTTTCCCATCTCGTGTTCATAACCTAAAAAGCGTAAAACGCACTGGAGAAAATTTTGTAGATATTCATAAGTATGAAAACCAACTACATCAGCACCAAGTAGCCCCCTTAGTATTTCGTTACGCAATTTTTGGGGTAAAATACTAAATAACTCAAAATGCGGAAAGGGGATATGGAGGAAAAAAATTATCTTTGCCTCTGGCGCTTGGTTTCTTAACATTTGGGGTAAAAGCATTAAATGATAATCATGAATCCAGATAATGTCCCCGGGTTCTATAATTTTCAAAATTTCCTGCGCAAAAGTAGAATTTACCTCTTCATAAATCTGGCAGTATTCCTCGTCGTATTCCACATAGGAAGGGAAGGAATGAAAAAGAGGCCATAAAGCTTTATTACAGAAGCCGAAATAAAACTTCTCCATAATTTTTTCCGGCAAAAAAATCGGATGACAGTGATATTCGTTAAACAATTTTTGGACAATTTCTTCCTTCTTTTGTTTTTTTATATCTATCCCTAAAGAGCCAATCCACAGGTATTCCGGTTTTAGAAAACCAGAAGATTTAATCATATTAAGATAATCATTTATACCGGAAACAAGTCCACCTACACTTTGTTTAAACTCTAATTTTTCCTCCTGTTTTTCTACCGTAATAGGAAGTCGATTAGATACTATTAATAATCTCATATATTTACCTCTTTATCTTTTCAAATCCTATATATTCAAAATTCCAAGTGTGGCCAGAAGAATACAAACTATTTCCCCCTTCTTTAGCAACCTCTTTGGGCTTAGGGGGCTACCATTACTAAATTAGTTCATTTAATAAATCAAGATAATCGGTAAGTAAGCGGGTAATCAAAAATTTTTCCCTCACTGTTTCTTTCCCCTTTTTACCTATTTGTTCTGCTTGCTGAGGATTTTCTAACAGGTAGATAATTTTTTCCGCAAAACCGTCATAGTCAAAAGGCTCAAGCAAATAACCATTTTCCCCATCAGTAATTTGCAAGGTTATACCCCCTACCCGGGAAGCTACCACTGCCCTCTCTTTCCATAAGGCTTCGGTAACCGTCAAGCCAAAACCCTCTTTTATAGACTTCTGAAGGATAACACTAGAAATACGTTGGAGCACGTTTACCAGAATATCGTTATCTATAGCCAGTATAATAATATCTCTTTTCTCCAGCATTTTGCGATTTTTCTCCACTATCTGTTTATATATTTCTATTCCTTCGGGGTCATCCGCTGCCATACTGCCGCACAAAACCAGGCGGCAATCAATTTTAGATTTTACCCTTTCAAAGACCTTGATTACCCCTTCCGGATCTTTTGCCCGGTCAAAGCGAGATATCTGGGTAATAATCGGTTTATCGGTGGGTATCTTATACTTTTTGCAGTATTTTTTAATATCTCTAGGGGCTAATTCTATATTTTTGGGAGAAAAAGGGTCAATTGCCGGGGGTATTACTTTATGGGGAACCGGTAAGTCTTCACTTACATATTTTTCACTGGAAACAATAATAGTATCATAGCGAAGAATAAAAAGCTTTAGGTAATGCCATAACTCTGGATTAGGGTGAGAGAGGTCTATATGACAACGCCAGATCCACGGTTGACTTCTTTTATAATACCTGATCAAGGGTAAAGGTTGAGGGTCGTGGATAATTACTGCATCATGATCGATATGGGTAAAGACAGAAAAATACTCGTTAGTTTTCAGATATATTTCTTTTTTAATCTTGGAGAGGTTGATGGGATC
>DFYM01000024.1 GCA_002383355.1 Candidatus Immundihabitans aquiphilus
AAAGAACATCCGGAATGGTTTCGCTGGCGCGTGGATGGTACTATCCAGTATGCGGAAAACCCACCCAAAAAATATGAAGATATCGTTCCTTTTAATTTTGAAAGCGAACACTGGAGAGAATTGTGGGAAGAATTAAGAAATATTATTCTCTTCTGGATTAAGCAGGGGATTAAAATTTTCAGAGTAGATAATCCTCATACCAAGCCATTCTTATTCTGGGAATGGTTAATTAACTCAGTCAAAAAAGATTTTCCGGAGGTAATCTTCTTAGCAGAAGCGTTTACCCGACCTAAAGTAATGTATCGATTAGCTAAGCTTGGATTTACACAATCCTATACTTATTTTGCCTGGCGAAATAGCAAGCAGGAATTAACTGAGTATCTGACTGAATTAACTCAATCTCCAGTAAGAGAATTTTTCCGTCCCAATTTCTGGCCTAACACTCCAGATATTCTCTCTGAATACCTCCAGGCAGATGGTGAACCTGCCTTTATCATTAGATTTATCCTGGCGGCTACCCTCTCTTCTAATTACGGGCTTTATGGTCCGCCCTATGAACGATTTATCAACAAGGCTTTGCCCGGGAAAGAGGAATATTATAATTCAGAAAAATATGAACTGAAATACTGGTCGCCAGAGGAGGTAAAAGAAAGTACCAGGGAGTTATTCGCCAATATTAATCGGATCAGAGAGGAAAATCCTGAATTTCACCAAACTAATAATATCAGGTTTTTACCGGTAGAAAATAACCAGTTACTTTATTTTGCTAAATTTAATGAGGAGGGAACTGATGCCCTTCTGGTAGTAGTTAATTTAGACCCTTATTATACCCAATCCGGATGGGTAAAAGTACCCTTATCCGAACTGAGTATCGCACCTCGCCAGTCTTTTTTAGCCCATGATTTATTAGGTGGTGGCCAATATATCTGGCAGGGTGAATATAATTACGTAGAACTAAACCCTCATATCCTACCAGCCCATATCTTGAAAATTAAGAAACATCTCCAGAGGGAAAATCAATTCGATTATTTTAGTTAGGAGGGAAGGATACATGCCCGGTGAAGAAGAATTTTCAGAAACACCCTTATGGTATAAGGATGCCATTATCTATGAGGTTCATGTTAAGACTTTTTATGATAAAAATGGTGATGGAATAGGAGATTTTAGAGGACTCACCGAAAAACTTGATTACTTAGAAAGTCTGGGAGTTAATGCTATCTGGCTGCTCCCTTTCTTTCCCTCTCCTTTGAAGGACGATGGCTATGATATTTCCGATTATTTCAATATTCATTGCCATTATGGCGATATGCAGGACTTCAAAAGTTTTCTGAGAGAGGCTCATCGCCGGGAAATGAAGGTGATTATTGAGTTAGTTTTGAACCATACCTCAGACCAGCATCAATGGTTTCAGAGAGCTCGCAAAAAAAATGCCCCCAAAAAATGGGAAGATTTCTATGTCTGGAGTGACCAACCGGATAAATATCTAGATGCCCGAATTATCTTTCAAGATTTTGAAACCTCTAACTGGACCAGGGATCCGGAAAAGGAAAAGTATTACTGGCACCGTTTCTATTCACATCAACCGGATTTGAATTATGATAATCCAGAAGTACAGAAAGCCATCCTAAAAGTAATCGATTTCTGGATGAAGATGGGTGTGGATGGGATGCGTCTGGATGCCGTTCCCTATCTCTTTGAGCGGGAAGGAACTAATTGTGAAAACCTACCAGAATCACTGGAATTTTTAAAAAAAATGCGAGCCCATGTTGACCAACATTACCAGAATCGTATGCTACTGGCAGAAGCCAATCAGTGGCCTGAGGATGCTATTCGTTATTTCGGTAAGGGAGATGCCTGTCATATGGCTTTTCACTTTCCCCTCATGCCCCGTATGTTTATGGCTTTAAGAATGGAAGACCGTTTTCCCATCATCGATATCATGGAACAGACCCCTCCTATTCCTGATAACTGTCAATGGGCACTCTTTTTGAGAAACCATGATGAACTAACCCTGGAGATGGTTACTGATGAAGAGAGAGATTATATGTATCGGGTATATGCCAGAGATGCCACGGCCCGGATCAATTTGGGAATCAGAAGAAGATTGGCGCCTCTACTAGAAAATCATCGCCGAAAAATGGAGATTATGAATATCTTACTTTTTTCTTTGCCTGGCACACCAACCATCTATTATGGCGATGAAATCGGCATGGGTGATAATCACTTCTTAGGAGACCGTGATGGAGTAAGAACACCTATGCAATGGAGTGCAGACCGCAATGCTGGATTTTCCCGGGCTAATCCTCAGAGACTTTACCTACCCGTAATTATTGACCCAGCCTATCATTTTGAGACGGTAAATGTAGAAAACCAGGAACAAAATTTAACCTCTTTTCTCTGGTGGATGAAACGGGTGATCAAGATGCGCAAAGGTTACAAAGCCTTCGGTCGAGGCTCTATTGAGTTCTTACATCCCAATAATCCTAAAATTCTGGCTTTTCTCCGAAAATACGAACAAGAAATTATATTGGTAGTGGTAAATCTCTCCCGCTTCTCCCAGGTAGCAGAATTAGACCTCTCTCGTTATACTGGCTATACCCCTGTTGAAATATTCAGTAAGAATCACTTCCCGGTTATTCAGGAAAAACCTTATATTATGACCATGGGTTTTCATGATTATTTCTGGTTTATCCTGCAAAAAGAGGAAAAGTCTCTACCGAAAAAGTCAACTAGAGAAATTCCGGTTATTAAATCCGATGCCGATTGGACCCAGCTATTTAACGAACGAATAAGAGCTAACATTGAAAATCAGATTTTACCTTCATTCTTGAAAGAACAACGCTGGTTTGGTGGTAAAGCACAAAAAATATTGAAAATTAATATTAGCGAGGCGATTCCAATAAACAACAGCCATGGTGTTACGGTAGTACTTATTATAAAAGTGAGTTATACCGCCTCCCCCGAGGAAAACTATCATCTTCCTCTCTCTTTTCTGGAAACGGAGCAAGCTAAAAAACTCTTAAGTGAAAGGCCGCAAGCGGTATTATTTCATTATCAGTCACCAAATCAAGAAGGTCTTATTTATGATGCAGCTTTAGATGAAGAATTTCACCAGACTTTACTACAATTGGTCGCCGGGAGGAGAGTTATTCCAGCAAAAGAAGGTAAATTAAGGGCTTATCCCGGAAGGTACTTTAGAAAGGTGCGTCAGTTTACAGGTCAATTTGAACGTTCCCGCCTCCTAAACGTAGAACAGAGTAATTCCTCTATCGTCTATGATCGTCGATTAATCTTTAAATTATTTAGAAAATTAGATGAAGGAACTAATCCTGACCTGGAAATCGTAAGATATATTACCGAAAAAACTGATTATAAGAACGTGCCCGCTTTTGCCGGTGCACTGGAATACCAGAAAAAGGACGGTCCTCAAACTACGCTGGGTATCTTGTATCCCTTCGTACCCAGTGAAGGAAGTGTCTGGGATTATGCCCTGGATCAGCTGATTGAATATTACGAAAGAGTCCTCTCTCGGCTGAGTCAGATAGAAAAACTCCCGGCTCTACCAGCTTCCCTTTTTGAAAAATCTTCAGGCGACCTCTCAGAGATAATACCAGAATTAATAGGAGGCCATTTTATAGAAATGATCTATCTATTGGGGAAAAGAACGGCCGAACTTCATCAAGCCCTGGCTAGTGCCACTGAAGACCCCGACTTTAAACCAGAACCATTTTCCGTACTTTATCAACGCTCTATTTTTCAATCTATTCAAAGTCTAATTAAAAGAGTGTTTCTTTCCTTAAGAAAAAATTACAGTCAATATCCGGAAGCTATCCAGAACGAGGCAAAAGAAGTTCTTTCTTCAGAATCAAAAATCATCAATTATTGCAAAGAAATTTTAGCCAGGAAGATTGAAGGAAAGAAGATCAGGATACACGGAGATTATCATCTCGGTCAGGTTCTTTACACCGGTAATGATTTTTACATTATTGACTTTGAAGGCGAACCAGCTAAACCTCTGGGAGAAAGAAGGTTAAAACGTTCTCCTTTGAGAGATGTAGCCGGGATGTTACGCTCCTTCCACTATGCTGCCTTTACCCCTTTAATCCAAAAGAAGATTGGTGTAGAATATGAAAAACTGGAATACTGGGCAAAACTCTGGACCTGGTACATCAGTAAAATCTATCTTGAGGCTTATTTAGAATATATTGAACCATCTTCCCTTATTCCCAAAGATAGATCAGAAATAAGTAAATTACTGAGTGTATATTTATTAGAGAAAGTAGTTTATGAGATAGGCTATGAGATGAATCATCGACCTGACTGGCTGGCTATACCCTTGAAAGGCATTTTCTTTGAGGAAGGAGTAATTGATAGTGAAAAAAGAGAGTAATCAAATGTTATTTGACCCTTCTATATTCAGTAAAGATGATGTTTTTCTTTTTAATGAAGGTACCCATTATCAATTATACCAACATATGGGCGCCCATCTTAGGGAGGAGAAAGAAGAAAAAAAGGTTCATTTCGCGGTCTGGGCTCCCAATGCGGAGTCAGTCTCCGTTATTGGTGATTTTAATAACTGGCAACCTGACTCTCACCCTTTAAAACAAATTCATCTGGGTAGTGGTATCTGGGAAGGCACCATTACCCATCTGGATAGAGGAGAAAAATATAAATACCATATTAAATCCCGCTATCAAAATTATAGGGTGGATAAAAGAGACCCTTTTGCCTTCTACGGTGAAAAACCCCCGGCTACCGCCTCCATAATCTGGGATTTGAGCTACCAATGGCAGGATAAGGATTGGATGGAGAAACGCCGGGGAAAAAATCAATTAAATCAGCCCTTTTCTATCTATGAGGTTCATCTTGGTTCCTGGCGGAGAAAATCAAATCCCCAAAACGATTTCCTCAGCTATCGAGAAATTGCCCCCCAGCTGGCTCAATACGTTAAGGATAATGGCTTTACTCATATAGAATTATTGCCGGTGATGGAGCATCCCTTCTACGGTTCCTGGGGATATCAAATAGTAGGTTATTTTTCCCCTACCAGCCGTTATGGTACACCACAGGATTTTATGTATCTGATTGATTTTCTTCATCAGCAGGGTATAGGGGTTATTCTGGATTGGGTTCCTTCCCATTTCCCCGGTGATGAACCTGGATTAGTCTATTTTGATGGTACTCATCTTTATGAACATGCTGACCCCCGACAGGGATTTCACCCTGATTGGAATAGTTATATCTTTAATTATGGCCGACGGGAGGTACAGGCTTTCTTAATCAGTAGTGCCCTATTCTGGCTGGATTATTATCACGCTGACGGCTTACGGGTAGATGCGGTAGCCTCTATGCTTTATCTTGATTATTCCCGCAAGGAAGGGGAATGGATCCCTAACCGCTTCGGGGGAAGGGAAAATTTAGAGGCCATAGACTTTATCAAAAAACTTAATGAAACAGCTTATTCCTATTTTCCGGATATCCAGATGATTGCCGAAGAATCCACTGCCTGGCCTATGGTTTCTCGACCTACTTATCTGGGCGGTCTCGGCTTTGGTATGAAATGGAATATGGGCTGGATGCATGATACCCTATCTTATTTTTCCCGAGATCCCATTTATCGTAAATACCACCATCAGGAACTTACCTTCAGTCTGTTATATGCCTTTAATGAAAACTTTATACTATCTCTATCCCATGACGAAGTAACCCACGGTAAAAAATCCTTATTGGAAAAGATGCCGGGGGATGACTGGCAGAAATTTGCTAATTTACGCTTACTTTTTGGCTATATGTTTGCTCATCCCGGCAAAAAAATAATCTTTATGGGTAGCGAATTTGGCCAAAGGAGGGAATGGCAACATGATTTTTCCTTAGACTGGCCTTTACTGAACATATCTGATCATCAGAAAATCCAAAAATGGGTCAAGGACCTGAACCGTTTTTACCGGCAGGAAAAGGCTCTTTACGAAGTCGATTTTGAAAGCGCTGGGTTTCAATGGATTGAAAGTAACGACTGGGAACATAGTGTGCTCATTTTTCTCAGAAAAAATAGGAACGGGCAGGAAAAGATACTAATTGTCTGTAATTTTGTCCCCACACCATGGTATAATTATCGGGTTGGAGTCCCTGAAAAAGGCCTCTGGCAGGAATGCTTAAACAGCGATGCCACCTTATACGGCGGGAGTGGACATGGCAATTTAGGACAAGTAAAGACTTTGCCTATTCCTCTACAGGGAAATGATTTTTCCCTCAACATAACCGTTCCACCTCTTAGTATTATCTTTTGGAAAAAACAGGAAATATAATATAATCTCTATAATAGGTAATCTAATATACCTTGCCAGAAAAGGAGTAAGAAAGGCAGAATGAATAATAATAAATTTATCTGTATTCACGGTCATTTTTATCAACCCCCTCGACATAACCCCTGGTTAGAAGATGTTGAATTACAGGATTCCGCTTATCCCTTTCACGACTGGAATGAAAAAGTTTCCGAAGAATGCTACAAGGCTAACACCGCTTCTCGTATCCTGGATAAAGAAGGCGATATTATCCGCATTGTCAATAATTACACCTGGATCAGCTTTAATTTTGGTCCTACTCTTCTCTCCTGGATGAAAAAACACCAACCGGAGACTTACCAGTCTATTCTGGAGGCCGATAAGGCAAGCCAGGAAAAGTTTAGTGGCCACGGCTCAGCTATAGCCCAACCCTATAATCATATAATTATGCCTCTGACCAACAAACCGGATAAGTATACCCAGGTCTACTGGGGAATAAAAGACTTTCAGTCACATTTCGGAAGGGATCCGGAGGGTATGTGGTTACCCGAGACGGCAGTTGATTATGAAACATTAGAAATCCTGGCGGAATTGGGTATTAAATATACTATCCTCGCCCCTCATCAGGCTGCCAGGATAAGAAAAATGGAAAAGGGGACGCCCTGGCAGGAAGTAAAAGATGCCGATATAGATTTCCGGTTACCCTACCGCTGTCCCTTACCTTCGGGAAAAGCAATAAATATTTTTTTCTTTAACGGGGTTCTGACTAATGAAGTCAGCTTTGGAGACTTATTGCGTGATGGCAAAAAATTTGCCCATAAATTACTGAGTTATTTCTCCGGAAAACAAGAAAACCCCCAACCAGAACTTGTTCATATCGCTACCGATGGGGAGACCTTTGGTCATCATCACCGCTTTGGGGATATGGCCTTATCCTTCTGTCTAAATTATATTGAAGAAAACAAACTGGCTAAGATAACCAATTATGGAGAATATCTAGAATTACATCCACCTGCCTTCGAAGTAGAGATTTTAGAAAATACTTCCTGGAGTTGTGTCCATGGAGTTGAGCGCTGGCGTGATAATTGTGGCTGTCAAACTGGAACACACCCCGATTGGCAACAAAAATGGCGAAAACCGTTAAGAGAGGCGATGGACTGGCTACGAGATCAGGCCCTAATCCTCTTTGAAAAAGGTGCTTCAGTCTATTTTAAGGACCTCTGGCAAGCCAGAAATGAATACATCACTGTCATTCTTGAGCGTAGCCCGGAACGTATTCAAAATTTCTTAGGAAAATTCGCCAGTCACTCTCTCAGTAAAGAAGAAACTATTCGAGCTATAAAATACCTGGAAATACAACGAAATGCTATGTTAATGTATACCAGCTGTGGGTGGTTTTTTGAGGAAATATCCAGAATAGAAACCGTACAAATTATGAGGTATGCTGCCCGCTGTATGCAGCTGATAAAAGAGGTGGATTCCCTCGATTTAGAACCAGAATATATAAATAAATTAGCTCAGGCACCTAGTAATGTTCCTGATTACGAAAATGGAGCTAAAGTTTATCAATTGCTGGTTAAGCCAGTTATCATTGATTTACTCAGAGTGGGAGCTCACTATGCCATCTCTTCCTTATTTAACGGAAGACAAAAAAATATTTATGCTTATCAAATTCTGGATAGTGAAATGGAATGCCAACAAAAAGGTCAATTAAAGATTGCTCTCGGTCGGGCCACTATCCAATCGGAAGTGACTTTAGAAGAAGAAAAGATCAGCTTTGCCGTGCTTCATCTTGGTGACCACAATGTCAACGGCGGTGTACGGCGATACCAGAATGAGCAAACTTATCAGGAAATGGTTCGGGAAATTAGTGCTGCTTTTGATCAGGTTAACGTACCAGATATTATTAGATTAATGGATAAACATTTCCAGACCAATAGCTACTCTCTCTGGCATCTATTTAAAGATGAACAGAGAAAGGTTATCCAAAAAATACTTCAACCTAACCTGGAAGAGGCGGAAAGAAGTATAAAACAGATCTATATAGACAACTATACTATTATGCATTTTCTGAAACAGCTTAATGTTCCTATCCCTCAATCTTTGTTACTTATTACCCGAGAGGCTATTAATCTGGAGTTTAGCCATCTCTTCTCTGAGAAAGATCTAGATTTAGAGAGACTGGAAAATCTCCTCGAGGAGATTAAAGAGTGGTCTGTTAATATTGATAAGGTTACTCTGGGGTTCAAGATTGAAGGCTGGGCAAATCAAGCAATGGAAGAACTAGAAAAACAGCCCCATAATATAGATTTTATCTGCTCAATTAGCGGTGTTTTGACTAAACTGGAAAAAATAGATGTCGCATTTTATCCCTGGAAAGCCCAGAATATCTATTTTAAAATGAAACAGGAATTAATTCCTTCTTTCCAAAAAAAGGCTGATGAGGGAGATAAGAAGGCCAAATTATGGTTAGATGAATTTAAAAAATTAGGGGTAATACTCAATATAGGTGTAGCTTAAGGGAATTAAAATAATGCTTTAGCCCGCAAAAAAAATCAAAAGGATTAAATCAATCAAACCTTGGGGCGTAGAGCGAGTAAGGCCTTTATCCACAGCCTAATTTTAGAAATAATAAAGAAAATTCTTATTATCTACTTGCCTATTACCTATAATGATGGTAGTAAAACCAGGGAAAATTGAGAAAGAGGTGATAATTACCGATGAAAAACATATTAGAAGTGAAAGATTTATCTTTCTCCACTAATGGGAAAAATATTTTAAAAAACATTAATATAGAAGTCTGGGAAGGTTATGTGCATGCTATTGTAGGCCCCAACGGCGCGGGCAAGTCGACCTTAGCCTCCGCCATCATGGGACTGGAAGGTTACCGCGACTATCAGGGAAGCATATATCTTAAAGGGGAAGAGATCAGCAAACTCAGTATTGACGAACGGGCCCGAAGGGGTATTACCCTTGGCTGGCAAGAACCCGCCCGTTATGAAGGATTACTTATCAAGGATTTTTTAAAAGCATCTGCACGCAATAAAAGTAACGATTTTATCTTTAAACAGCTGGAAAGAGTGGGACTTGATCCCGAGGAGTATGCTAACCGAGCCGTAGATAAGACCTTGAGTGGGGGAGAAAGAAAAAAGGTAGAGCTGGCTTCCATCTTAGCTATGGACCCTGATTTAGTCCTGTTAGATGAACCTGACTCGGGGATCGATGCAGAAACTCTGGATAAAATGTTTGAAATAATTAAAGAGCAGAAAAAAAATAAAAGAACTATGGTGCTGATCACTCATAGTCTAGCCGTATTAAAACAGGCTGACCATGCCTTTGTATTCTGTAATGGAGAGATACTGATGAAAGCGGAAGCCCAAAAAGTGATACCTTATTTTAAAAATAAGTGTTTACCCTGTAAACATAAAAATATTCCAGACGAAAAAGGAGCAAGATAAGAGTTGAATAACAATAATATCGATTTAACCAAAGAATTGTCAAGAATCATTCAGACCGATGATATTTTTCGACAACCGGATGTTGCTCATATTTTTATTCACCATCATAAAGTAATTCAATCCCATCTTTTACCCGGTCTAGAGATTAAAGTTAAAGAATATGAGGATCATATTGAGGTCAATACCACCGTGGAAAAGGATAGTAAAATAGATAAACCTGTCCATATGTGTTTTGGTATGCTCCCTGAACAAGGTATTCAGAAAATAATAATTCATAACGATATTCGCGAAAACGCTTCGGCCTCCTTTCTGGCTCACTGCGCCTTCCCCAATGCTGTGGATATCCAGCATATTATGGAAGGAACTATTCAGGTAGGGAAAAATGCCCACTATCGCTATCTGGAGAGACATGTGCACGGTTTATATGGAGGAGTTAAGGTTTATCCACATTCCCAAATTCAGCTGGCCGAAGGAGCTCATTTTTATTCGGAATTTGAATTAATCAAAGGTCGAGCTGGTTTAATTGACATCCAATATGAAGCAAACTGTGAAGCTAACAGTGTTTTAGAAATGATTGCGCGGATTAGCGGCAAAGGTAATGATCAGATAATGATCAAAGAAATCGGACACCTAAAGGGAGAAAGAGCAAGAGGCTTTTTGAATACTAAAGTAGCAGCTACTGATCACGCTAAAGCGGAAGTGTATAATAAATTAACTGCTTCTGCCGCTTATGCCCGAGGACATGTATCCTGTATTGAAATCATTAAAGATAATGGTATAGTAAGCGCTATTCCTATCGTGGAAGTGAATCATCCTAAGGCTCATATAACCCATGAAGCAGCATTAGGGAGTGTTGATTCCAAACAATTGCAGACTTTAATGGCTCGCGGTTTAACAGAAAACGAAGCCACAGATTTGATTATTCAGGGATTGCTAAGTTAAAAAATTAAGGGAGCCTTAGATTATCTATAAGAAAAGAACCCACATTTTTTACCTAACGTTTCCATAGCTGAGTGCCTCGCTTTTGGTTCTGTTTGGGGAGTATAAACTAAGTATCTCACATTCCCCACCTCTGGCTGAATTGCCTCAAGATTCTCTTTTTTATCTTTTTTAACAAATTTCTTTATTTGTGCATTCTCTGTTCAGGTTAAGCTAAGCTATCTAAGGTACCTCTTTTTATTAATTTTTTAAATTAACCTATATTTAATCCACCTTTGCCTCTTCGATGGACAAATCAGCTGCTACCGGATATTGATGTTTACTGTAATAGGTCTTCTTCTCCGGTCCCACAATTTTTACCTCATAACCTGCCTCTTTAAGCCGATAATAAGGATACCATAATTCCTGGTCTTCATATAAATTTTCTACTAGTATGGCTACTTTCTTCGAATTTTTCATCTTTGTACCCCTCTTTATAAGTTTTTTATGGTTTTGATTTTCTTATCTATCTCGTCATAAAGTTCTAACCCAGCCTGCTCAAAAACCCTTAGTAAATCCTCATAAGTATTTTCCCCGCCCAGTAGATTCCAAAATTCAGAGCCCACTAATACTTCCTGGGATAAATCGAATAATCCTTGCAGGGTCCAGCGTTCATATGGCTTTGGTTCATAAGGGTTGTAAGGAATAGCAACAATAGTTTTGATATTCGTTTCTGGTTTTATACTACCCCGCATGGCAATCCAATCGAGTAATTGCTTTTTTATACCGACAAATTCATTGATGTTTGGTTTATTTGCCTTCGGTTCAGCAATCATTTTACCAATTTGCTCAAAAATTGAAGTACCTAGCATGGTATTCACTGACTGGATAAAAGAAAACAGCGCCATTCTATCTTTGCCAAGTAAGCGAAAATGAAAAGGCATTGATTTGGTTTCCGGAGCATAATTTGCCAGCTTGTTGCGAATTTTTTAATTTACTGCTTCTTCAATTGCAGTTTTCAATATTGTATTAATGCCAAATAATAAACCTGATTCTACACCTTTTATAGCAGTATACAATTCTTCGTCAGTCAACTTTCTACCGATTTTTTTTATAGCTGTATCTTGCAATTCCTCAACTGTTACAGAAAAGATTATTTTGTTTTTTTTATTATTGTTCATATTTTTCGCCTTTAATTTCTCAAAACCAAAATTCTATTTTAATAATTTCCCCTAACTAATTCTCCCATTATTATAAAAAAACTTGTGAAAAACTTGATGTTAACTTGCATCAGGGGTCTTTTCTATTCCATGTTGAATTCTTCTTCCACAAACCCAATTCTCTTACTTATTTTATGTATTACTGTTTCCACCAGAGGTCTAGATGAAAACATAGCCAGCACTCTTCTTTTTAGTATAACTTTTTCTTACAGCTTTTTAATTTCTCTTTTTTTCATTACTTAAAAGAGCAATTAAATTTTCCACGAGCGAATACTCATGATTTTGCCCCATTCTTCCCATCCTCTTCTCCATACTTCGCGGTTTAATCTGTCCACCATGGAATACTGATAACAAAAGACATCCAAGAAACTGGCAAGTAAAGGAATACGAAATTGGAGGATCCCTGTTCTCAAAGCAACTCTCATAGTATTTTTGTCACTCATCACATCCAATTTCTCTATGTTTCTCTTGTATTTCCATACTCCTAAATCAGCCATATCTCTTAGAAACATGTGAGCCTTCTTGTTAGAAAATCCATATCGTTCTTCGGCTGTTAGTGCCTTAACAATCTCAATTACATCTCCATTGTGAATCTCATTGATTTTGTATGCTGAGGAATCATATTTTTCTACCAGCAATTTTGCAGAATTTAACATCCATGGCTTTCGTTTATCCCGCTGGGACTGTGCGCCAAGAAAATTAAGAAGCTCATCCACCAACAAATCATTATCCTTTACTTTCTTGGGCTTAAAACAATCGGGATGCCTTTTATAAAATTCAAAAGGATTACTTCTCGCGTGAACATCAATATTGAAATCCTGAATGGCAGTAAAAAATCTTACCTTGGTGATTTCTTCTTTGGTCAAATCAAGGGTATCCAATTGAACCTTGATAGTATTGCTCTTATAAATGCTCTCCAACACCTTGGCTACTGCTAAACACTCTCCGTTTGGATTGACCTTTGGAGACAACACCTTCTCATGGTTTTCTTCCCAGTATTTGTGAAACTCAGAGATATATTCGGGAGGTAAAGTTGTTTTTTTCTGATAAAGAAATTCAGAACCTGAATTCTGACTTGTGTTCGCAAAGGCATCTTTTTATAAGTTTTATAATTTTGCTAAATTCGTCTTCACTGATGTCTCTCCAATCATCCTCGGTAATTGGCTCAATTTCCCAACCAAAACCATAATTGTTGTTTTGGGCAGACCAATAATATCTCTTATCTTTATATTCGACTTTTCCACCAGCCAACCAATCATCAAATTGATTACGGTAATATTGGGAATCAATAGTTATTGTAGGCATATCCTTATCTCCCCCTTTCAATAACTCCGAATTGTTCTCGTCGGTCATTATGAATCAAGGCAACGTTATATAACTCCTCTAACTCTTCGTAAAGTTTAAACAGGAACCTGTCTCTAAAATCTCTAAATGGCGTCTGCTTAATATATTGCCCAAATAAATCTTTCTCCTTTGTGCTCGGACCAATGACAAAAAATCGAGTAGGAAACCTTCGTGGTATTTTTAACAGTCTATCTAAACCAGATTTCACCTTTGTTGTTTCCTCTACTTCAAAGGCATAAACTGGAAATAATCCATAATCATCTTCGTCAAACCATAAGGCATCTATTTCTCTAATCTTTGTCAAATTAGGACCTTTGAAAATATCAGTGCAGTCAGATACAGTTACATAATCCCTCAATGGCTTATTTTGGAATTTTCTGATAGTTTGGTCGCGTGGTGGTGCGTAGGTTTCATATCCATAAATTCTTCCAATCGTCACTAGCATCCCTTGAGCAATTCCGTGGTCAATTTCTGGTTTCTCAGTAAAACTTTGCGATTTAGGTTCTATTAAAACCTCTTCTACAAGTTTGTAGATACCGCTTCTTTCGGGTGGCACTGGTTCAAAAATCTTATATTGCCTTATAACGCGCCTAATGGTATCCTGCCAAGTTGGGTTGGTTTTGGTTTTAGGATGATCTTCTACTATCTTATTGATTTCAGATAAGTGACCCTGTCCACCTAGCTCTAATAAGGCGTCTCTTACAACATCTTTCCAAGTTATTTTTTGTTTATCCACTTTAGTTGGCATACCAAAACCCCGTAGTCTTATAGTTATGCTGTCGTTTAATAACAAGCTCTCTTAATTTGAACCCTGCCTCTAAATATATATTTATTAGTTTAAATCCTAAAGGAATAACATATTTTTTCCTCCGGGTATCTCCGATTAAGATAGCACATTTTTTGCCAGGCTTTAAAATTCTAAAACTTTCCCTAGCCACCTGTCTCATTTCCCTTAAGAAGTCATCTATATCATAAAAGGATAGATCGCCTTCTTTAGAATCTGTATAGGAAATAATATTTGCATATGGGGGATGAGCACAAATTAAATCTATAGATCCATCCTGCAGAAAGGATAAATTTCTAGCATCTCCAATCAATAATTCTGGTTGATAAACCTGCGATAATTTTTCTTGGTTTATAAAGGTAAGTTGCCGTGATAAGACATCGAAATCTACTTTCCTCTTTGCTAATTCAATAGCTTTATCATTAATATCTATTGCTATACATCTTCTTCCCAGAAGTTTGCATTCTACAGCTGTTGTCCCTGCACCACAAAAATAATCTAACACCAATTCTCCTGGTTTTGAATACTTTAGAATTACATTCCTTGGAATATAAGGAGACCAATTGCCTCTATATTCACCACTATGAGTTGCCCAATTTCCTCTTTGTTTAAAGCTCCAAACTGTCGTTTTTTCTTCTCGGAAATCCTTTGGATATAGTGAATTTATTTTTTTATAAATTTTTAAGTTACTAATATTTAATCCTTGAGAACGAGTAATAAGTCGTTCAATATACTTAAAATTAACCCCATACTTTTTCCCAATTTCTAAATCCGGAATACCTTTTCTTTTCTCCTCTAAAATTGCTTCTTGAAGCTCTCTTTCACTTTTATAAATTATCTTCTGCTTAGTCATTATATGCCTCTTTATTATATTCAGTCCAATCCCTAAAAACCTTTTCTTAAATAAATCTAAATATCCTTTTAAAACGAATAATCAATTTCAAGAAAAATCTAGACGTTGTTATTTGTTATTTATATATTTATGTATTCAAATATTAAGAATCCTTACTAATTTTCCTATACATTTTTTATTGTCATTTTTGCCAAAATTTGTAAATATATCAAATTATATTTCCATTTTTGACTTAATCTAAGGATAATCTTTTAACTAAAATCATAAAATTTGTTATTGAAGTCTGCCATTCTTTTTAATATTAGTGATATTAGTATAAAGTTGCCTTTGCTTATCTATAAATTATGATAACAAATTAGCCTAAATCAAGCAATAAAAATTCCTTGTAATTATATAGAAGTATCCTCTAACTTATTTATGCCTAAAAAAAGTGAGAGTAATAAGAAAATAAATGTAGATTGGATGGTCGCAATTACTGGACGAAGCTCGAACCTTTTTCGGGCAAGAATTTCTGCCCTGACGGGCA
>DFYM01000062.1:0-667 GCA_002383355.1 Candidatus Immundihabitans aquiphilus
AGTCGGTAAATCTGACCTTAAATAACCCTAAGAATATAGAGGATGGAGACTATGCCGACTTTGCCGCTCAGGATGCGGCAATTGAGGGAGTGATGGATACCATCATCGCTAAAAACATCTTCCATAATCAGGGTAATGACTTAGTAGAAAAGGTCAATGCCCGTATCCTCGATTACAAGTCTACGGATATTATGGATGTGTAAACAAGTCGTTAGTCGTTGGTGAATAGTCGTTAGTAAGAGAGGGTTGGGTGTGGGTGGCGGCTTTTGATCTTCCTCCTCCTTGCAGGGGGAGGACAAAAGTGGGGGTTTTACTAACTACTAACTACTAACGACTAACGACTAAAACAGAAAGGAGAAAATTAATGTTATCTACCTTCTTAAGTAACTATCTACTGGAGGCTACCCTTATCGCCCTGGTCTCTCTCGGTTATGGTTTCCTAAAGAACAAATTAGGAGAAGAGCGAGCCCAGACCATCAAAGAGGCCATCCTTACCGCCATGCTCTGGGCAGAGGAGGAGCTGGGAATAGGAAATGGCAACCAGAAATGGGAGATCGCCTGGCAGAAGTTAATAGAAATATTGGCAGAGAAGAATATCCGTCTGAGTAAGACGGAGGAGAAGGCGGCAAAGACGATGATGAAGGCTAATGTAGGTAAGGTGAACCAA
>DFYM01000062.1:813-4245 GCA_002383355.1 Candidatus Immundihabitans aquiphilus
GTAGTAAACAGCTACCACCTTATTGGGTTAGCCGCCGATATCCAGGTAAAAGATATTAGTTTAATCGAGCTTTTAGAAATATGCGAAGAGATAGATTTTAGTGGCATCGGGTTTTACGAGAAGAAGAATTTTTTACATTTAGATGTCCGCCCCACCAAACCGGCCCGCTGGCGGGAATAAAAATCAGCCCTGGCGGGCGACCATAGGGAGCGTGACCATCTCCTAACTACCCTACCTTAGTTAACGGAGCACTAGTTAGCCAGTTTGCTGATTCTTTTCTTTGCTAACTACTAACGACTAACGACTAAAACAGAAAGGAGAAAATTAGATGGAAATAAAAACACTATTAGAGCTCATCGCCAATCAGGGCTTCCCTATTGCCTTGTCAATACTCCTCATCTTTCGTATTGATAAGTTTATGCAAGAGATCGTAGTAGCCCAGAAAGAGGGCTATCGGCAAATCCTGGAGAATACCAAAGAAATACATCATACCATCACTACCCTAAATCAGCAAAACAGAGAATATTATTCTCTACACCTCTCCGAGGTGCAGAAAGAATTGGCCGGGATAAAATAATTGTAGATGAATGTAAACAAAAGTTAGAGTTGGGTCTGCCCTGCTAAATTACTTCTATTTATACAGGGTTCACCCCGTTAAATATAATATAAAAAGGGGACAAGATACTCTTAATTTTTAATAATAAAACTATCCTGTCCCCTTTTTCCCCTCTATTTACTCAGTCATATTCTATACACTAAAAGTAACAATCTGAGCATATCCATTATATATCAATACTCCATGCCTTAATATGTCTCTCCCTACAAGACATTGAATATGTTGCCCTTGTAATGGTGCTGCAATAAGATCTGATGTTTCAATCGCTAGATTATTAGGAAATACTATTGCTGCTTGATATTGATAACATTCTACTCCTACAGATGAAGGAGTATTAATTTTAACAACTCCTATCGGACTTATTCCAATTTTCTCTATTATATCTGATCTTACTACTGTGCTCGTAGCTCCTGTATCTATCATTGATAAGACTTTTACATTTTGAGGAATTGGCTGGTTTTTATCTTTTAACATCTGAACTAGTAATCGAGATGGGGATATAAGAACCTCAATTATAGGACCTGACTTATATAGATTAGGTATTTGAGTGGTAAAAGATGGCATTTTATCTCCTTTCAAATCTAAGATGCTAATAAATTAGAGGTAAAATTTGATATTTCCTCAACCTCACTAATCAACTTTACCAAAAAAGGAGAATTACCAAATAATTCGTATCCCTTTTTTATGGCATCTTCTTTAGATTTAAAAGTATCTATTAATTGTCCTTCATGAATCAAGGCATACTCACCTTTTGATTTCCCCAAAAGCTCATCAAGTTTTGACTCAAAATAATCAAGATCCTTTTTTAGAAGATCTGCTCTCATTTTCCAGTCCTCCTTCTTTATTAAATCCTACTTAATTATTTTTAATATGATAATCCTTTTACTTAATATATCTATTTCTTTCGTATTTATTATAACATATATTTAAAAAAATAAAATACCATTACTTTACTGTTCCCGAAGTTTTACTCTCCTTCCATTATTTTTAATAACTTCTCATTACACCCAGGTTTTTCTAGAGATACTGTCAAATGTTGTGGATGGATAANNCTCTCCATCCCTGAATTTTTTATTCCCAATTACTAGTGGAATCATTTTATATCCCCGAAGCCTCCGCCAGTTCTTTTGGGCCTCCTGGGCTAGTGCCCTGTTAAATAAAATAGGTTATATTTCTTAAGATTGCTTCGGTCGCTTTGCTTCTCGCAATGACCAAATAAAAATGTCATTGCGAGCGCTAGCGAAGCAATCTCGTAACTACCCTACCTTAATTAACGGAACTCTAGTTAGCCAGTTTGCTGATTCTTTTCTTTGCTAACTACTAACTACTAACGACTAACGACTAAAACAGAAAGGAGAAAATTAGATGGAAATAAAAACACTATTAGAGCTCATCGCCAATCAGGGCTTCGCCCCCTGAAACCCCTCAAAGATAATACAATTCAAAAAATTTTTCATTTTACTTTTCCGCTTCTTCATCCTTTATCTTCTTTTATCTTATTTATTTCATTTAAATAAAATGCTTCATAATGATCTGGTATGCTTTTTCCACCCTATTTAAGACCTTTTGGATGCCTGATTGAAAATTTCAGTCATGACAGAAAAAACAATACCTAAGATAAAAATAGCCTGTCCCCTTTTATTTACCATCATCTCTATCTCAAAAAATCATGGAGGATAGCCACGTGCAATCCGTCAACTTGAGAAGGCAAATTGGTATCATTAGTTAGAAACACTCTTGCTCCTTCCTCTAAGGCAGTAGCAACTTGAAGAGCATCTGGGGTACGTAGACGGTAGTGGGCGCGAACCTCAGCACAACGAATCGCTATCCGAAGAGTAAAAGGGACAATTTCCAGGTTGGGGTAAGAAGAAAGAAGTAAGATATACTCCTCACAAACATCCTGAAGTCCAAGAGATTTAGGCCTTACCAGTATTTCCGCTACCGTAAGTACTGAGGTGACAGCGCGGAAACTCCCCTCTTCTAAGGGAAGGAAGAGATTATCCTTCAGTTCCTCAGCCCACATTCCACCTTCTAAGTAATAGATAAAACAGTTGGTATCAATGGCAACTATCTCATACCCCCGGAGCACCTCATTCAATCTTCCCATGAATCTCTTTCCTCCCGGATATAGGCATCAGGTTCTATTCCCTGCCAGATACTTCTGTGCAGACCCATGAGATAATCAGCATAACTTTTTGGCTTCGGTATTATAATAATAGCATTTCCACTCCTGGCTACCAATACCTCATCTCTTTCTGAGAGACCCATAGCCTTTCTGATTTCAGCCGGTATTACCATCTGATACCGACGGCCCAACTTGATAGTACTCACTATTATATCGGACATATCTATTAATCCTCCATCATTTTAATATTTCTTCATACATTATATCAGTATCTACTACAAATGACAATAGTATTGATAATAGATCTCACCAAGTCATCTCTTTACAGCAAAGATAGGCAATAATATGACCAGAGCAATCCCACTTACCACTATATTAAATATTCGTTTTAGAAGAAGGGAAAATTTCTTCGTATTCATTTTCAAACCTTCATACCTTTCCTCATATCTTAGAGGCAAGACACTCCTCCTGTGGAGCGGGAAGGGATGACATTATACTAACATTATACTAATGCTCCGTTAACTAAGGGTAGGATAGTTATGATGAGATTGCCACGCCCAGCGGAAAGTAGGTCGCGCCATGACTAACCTTACTTCCCCCCTCACCTTAATCCTCTCCCTCGAGGGGAGGGAGAGGGTGAAATAAAGGGGGCCGGCTACTTTTATTTATCTCTGGATTTGGTCACTTAATA
>DFYM01000008.1 GCA_002383355.1 Candidatus Immundihabitans aquiphilus
CCCTAAGAAAGACCGCTGATGAATTTATGTCCAACTTGGCTATCCTGGGGGAGAAGAGGTTTAGGCTAAGCCAGGCAGAATTAGTCCTAATTGGAGGGGATGGATCTCCCTGGATCAAAGAGGGAGCCCAAAATTATTTCCCCAACTCGGTCTATCAACTGGATAAGTTCCATCTCCAGCGTAAGATAAAGCAGACCCTCCCCTTTCACCAAAAGAGGCAAAAAGAGATAAGGGATTTACTTAAAGGAGAACAAATAGATAAAGCCCTGGAAGAATTACGCAAGGAGAGGATCTTAAAGCCAGAACATAAAAAGGACCTAGAAGAATTAATCCACTATATCTATGCCAATCAAGAAGGGGTAAATGCGGTAGATAGACTAAGGAAACAGGGAATCCCGGTAGAGGATCTAGGAGCCATAGAAGGAAATATCGATAAGTCCTTAGCCCATCGTTTCCAAAAGAGGGGGATGAGGTGGAGTATACCAGGGGCCTTAAATCTGGCCAAGGTAGGACAGATGATCGTAAATCAGGAATGGGATAGCTGGTGGCCTAGAGAAATTACTCCGTTAGAACCTACTGGAATGGAGTTAGAAAAGGTATTCTCTCTTGATTTTGATAAGGAAGATAAATACGATCAAACCTATTCCCTCCCGGTCCTCTCCGGACCTCACCAGGATAGACCGTGGGTAAAATCGTTAAAGAAGTTAGTGAGTATAGATTATAAATTAGGTAATGCATAACCAAAGTTGCACTAAATTTGTTCTTTGACAAGGGAAGTCTGTTGCTTCAGTAACCTCGCAAATAGGATAACCAGATTCTCATTACGGTGATTAAATCTCCATTCTACTTCTTTCAAGTAGAGAGGAAAATAGATACTTGAGATACCCCGGTAATGATAGAGCCAATGCTTGGCAGCCGACCAGAAACCTTCAATACCATTAATGTGATCTCTGCCTTTAGGAATACCTTTATCCTTTAATACGACCACATGATTTCCTCTGATAGGTAAGAAGGCATAGGCAAACCAGTCATCGGTGTAGTATAGACTACCTGCTTTAGTATATTGGGTAATATCAGGCTCCATAGTCTCTTTAGCACGCGAGGTGATAGGAAAAGTAAGCACTTTCCCGCATCTGGACAAATGCCAAAGACGAGGTTTTTGCCGGTTGCACCCCCGCCACGCTTACCAGGCCTTCTGCCACCGAACCTGGTCTCATCCATTTCTATCTCACCAGAGAGTGGTACAAGATCTTTACGTTATCATGATAAATAGTTTCTCTAAAGATTCTAAAGCATCTCTGGATGGTCAGTTGGCTATAAGGAACCTGGAATCTTAGACGATAAGCAGGAACACCCAGACAGAAATATTCAATTAATCTACCTTTCCAATAGGGTGAGATATCAAAAAAATTTAACAAAATTTCTTAAGAATAAAAATGTAAAAGTAAAAGGAGTTAAAATAATGAAAAGTATTAATTGGTCGAAATTTCTTTATAAATTTGGTGTTTTGTTTTTGCTATTTTCGTTAATTGTTGAGTTAGCTATTATGCCTACCTTAGCAGCAGATAAAGAACCCATAAAAATGATAATTGCTCATCTTTATCCAGCCAGTTTAGATGATAATGAAGTCCAATTATCTTTAGTGCGTTTTAAAGATCTTGTAGAAAAAGCAACTGATGGGAATATACAGGTTGAAATTTATCCAAATTGTGTCTTAGGAACAGAAGTCGAATATACCAAAGAAGTTCAAGCAGGTGGGAAGACAATTCAATCTAGTGTTCTTTCTTCAGGTGCCTTTTCCTCTTTCTTCCCATCTTATCAAGCTATGACCTGTCCCTTCCTTTTCCCAGACTTTCCTACTGCGTGGGCATTTTTTGATAGTGATTTCTTTGCAAAATTTATGGACCAAATGCGGTCTGAAACAGGCCTAAGATATCTTGGTACATTCGATGATGGAGGAGGTTTTGTAGCTTTCACTAACAGTAAACAAATTATAAAAACGGTAGATGATATGAAGGGACTTAGAATTCGAGTAGAAGAAAATCCAGCCCATGTAGCCGTTATAGAAGCACTTGGTGCCAAGGCAGTTCCCTTAGAATGGAGCCAAATTGAAACTTGTTTAGCATCTGGCGTCGCTGACGGACAGTTCAACGCCCCTGGATTAAATGCAGCTATGAAATTCTGGGAACTTGTACCTTATACCAGTTGGATTGGACATATCTATAATACTTTAAATTGGGTCGTCAATGATGAATGGTTCAATAGTTTACCAGAAAATTACCAAGATATAATCTTACGAGCATCTCGAGAAGCAGTATTAATTGGCCATGGAAATGCTGCACGTTTAACCTTACTTGGATGGGAAGAGTGTAAGAAAAATTTCAAAGAAGCTTATGTTCCTACTGCCGCTGAGAAAGCAGAATTTGCCAAGATAGCTAAACCGGCTTTTCGTAAATGGTATGTTGAAGAATTCAAAGGAGATGAAGAGTTACTTGATTCAATGTTAAATGAAGTAGATAAAATTTACAAGAGTATGGGGAAAAAATAAACAAATACTTGTCTTAAATTTGATTTAAGGAAGAGGGCTATTATTTCCCTCTTCCTTAAATGTATGCTCATATAAAATACTCTTTTCACCTTAAAGGATTAATTTATGCAAAATTTTATAAAGCAAATAGATTATTTTAGTACTCAACTTAATGTATTTATCTACAAAATTACAGGAGTATTAATTTTAGTTCAATTTGGAATAGTTATAAATGGTGTCTTCTTTCGCTACATTCTTAATAACCCACTTTCTTGGGTTTTGCCTATATCAAGAATAATATTAGTCTGGACTGGGTTACTTGGTGTTTCCATTGCTTTTAAAGAAGGAGAACATGTAGCTCTTAAAGGCTTTGTTTCTAATCTCCCAGTGACAATACAAAAAATAATATTATTCTTTGGCTATATTCTCATTATAATATTCTCTGTCTCTGGGGTCAGGTCTTCACATTTGACATTTCTGCTAAATGTCAAATGTGAAGACCTGACCCCTATGTCTTTTACCAAATTAAAGAACGCCAGCGGTCTTAAATGTGTAAGCCTTTTATATCAAATGTAAAAATATGATCTCAAGATTTCAGATAGTTAATTAATCATATGGATACTATAAATTTTGTTTTCGCCAGTGGCCCATAACCCATTCCTGCTGTTGATTAGTATGGTCCCATTTCCAATGAACACGCACCCAATCATTTTTACCTGGCAACCTCGGTGTGCGGGGATTTTGTGGATAAACAGGTGGTTCGTTGAATTTCAAATTTAATTTAGAAATTTCATTATTATTTTGTTAAAATTATTCTATCAATAAACTTAATTTATAATCTTAAATCTACTTCCTTTGGATATTCATTCCATTTCTGGCCTAAGAAAGTTCTACCATTGTCTTTTTTGTTTCTTTTTATTTCATCTGCTCCCCAAGTACCCCACTGCTTGAAGAAAAAAGAGACATTTTGATTCTTACATTGGTTAAAAATTTCAATAACCCATTCTTTTTTTATCAATCTTGCCATGGGTCCAGATTCGCCACCGACTATGCACCAGTGTATACCTAATAAATCTAAGTCACCCAATTTTCCTATCAATGGCTCAAATGAGACAAATCTTATATATGCATCAATCTTCTTAAGATAATCAATCCTGTATTTATATTTTTCATTCTCTACTGTTACTCCTAACCAAACATTTTGAGGGATAGTTTTCTTAGCAAAATAATCTAACATTATCTTTTCTCTTTTTGTCAAAATTTGATAAATATGTTGTGGTGTTGATAAAATTACGTCAAATATTTTATCTAAATACTCATAAGGCATTTGCTCATGGAATAAATCACTCATCGAGTTCACAAAGAATTTTGTTGGTTTTTTTACTTTGAGTGGTTCTTCTAATCGGCTAGGCAAAAGTTTAAATTTAAATCCATTTTTATAATCATTGTTCCCCATTGCCTGGAGTCTTTTTGCCATTACTTCTGCATAGCAATGAGCACAGCCTTCGGATATTTTTGTACAACCAATACTAGGGTTCCATGTAGCTTCTGTCCACTCAATTTTTGATTTTTTCATATTTAATTATCCTCCTCTTCTTCTTAATATTATCATAAGTAACTAAAGGGGATTTTGAATTATAACTAATTTTACCTTGTTTCTTTAATCTTATAAGAACATCCATTGCATGCTTAGGTATATGACCCTTCTCTAATGTATAATAATAAGCATCTTTATTTGTTTCAATTTTTCTGTTTAATATTTTCTCTTCAAGTTCTTCCTGAAAACTTTCTACAGTAGTTTTACCCACCAATTCAGGAAATAAATTAGGTTCTCTTTTCTCTTTATCATCATAGATATCATAGTTTGCACTACCATTGTCAGAACTTATTTTCCAAACTATTTTTAGAAACTTCTCTGCAGCTAGAATATGTTTTGAACCAAATATTAAGCCATAAATATTTTTCCCTTTTTTTAGAGAAAATGGGTATAATCTAACCGATGAATCCTTTGATAGCCTTGCTTTTAAAAATTTTAGTGTAGCTTCATGTATTGATTTATAAGGTGTATTAATTAATCTTTCTATCTCTTCATCAGTTAGATTTAAAGAATCTTTAAATTCCGGTGTTTTTACAAATCGTTTTAAGAAAGAAGATGAAATAAAAATCATAAAATCAGTTTCTTGAAAATTCTCAAATTCATTAACATATATAGTATATTTTACAGAGATACTGTCAAATGTTGTGGATGGATAAGTTCACACCCTTTGGAACATTGACCATTATGCCACTTTCTCCACCAGCTCTCCATCCCTGAATTTTTTATTCTCTAAGACCAGTGGAATCATTTTATATCCCCGAAGCCTCCGCCAGTTCTTTTGGGCCTCCTGGGCTAGTTTAAAGACCATACTTAAGGTGGCGCTCCGAGATCC
>DFYM01000057.1 GCA_002383355.1 Candidatus Immundihabitans aquiphilus
CCTCTCATCACCTGTTTGCCCCTTAGCCCAAGTTCGCCAAAATAAGGGCGAAAAGAGCAAAAACAGATAGATTTTAAGGAAGTTCATTTAGTTTTTCGTTGGGACAAGAGCGGGCAGATGGCAGGAGAGGTCAATGTAGTGACACACACAATAAATTATCTCTTGACAGGGTATTGACCTTATGTTACCATAAATTATGTTTATAAAGAAAGTAAAAAAGCGGAACGGGAAAACGGAGAAGGTATACCAATATCTGCATCTTGTAGAGAGTGTGAGGACCAAAAACGGTCCCCGTCAGCGTTTGGTACTCAATTTAGGAAACCTGAATATTCATCCCTCGCAATATAAAGCTCTTACCAGAAGAATCGAGGATATTTTAACCGGGCAGAGAAGTTTTATAACCTTAGATAAAGAGATTGAAAAATATGCCAGGGACATGGCAAATACCATATTCAAAAAAAGGGCCAGAGAAATAGAGTCGCCGATTGAATCCGAGTATCAAATGGTAAACGTTAATTCCCTGGAGATAGAAAGGCCCAGAAGTCTTGGTCCTGAATATTTGTGTCATAGTATCTGGAGAGACTTGGAGATGGATAAATTTCTCCTAGAGAAAGGGATTTCAGAAAAAGTCCTACCGGTGATGGAGGCGCTTGTAGCAGGGCGGCTCATCGATCCCGGCAGTGAAAGGTATACTCGTCAATGGGCCGGGAAACGTTCGGCGATATATGAATTAATCGGTGATCCGCTAAGGGGGTCACTAAACTCGTATTATCGAGCAGGAGATAAACTTTACTCGCTGAAAGAGGGTTTGGAAAAGCATTTATCAGTGAGTGAACGAAATCTTTTTTCCTTATCCGAAAAGATGGTGTTTATTGATTTAACCAACACTTACTTTGAAGGACACTCGGCTAAGAATCCAAAAGCTAAAAGGGGACATTCCAAAGAAGGCAGGAAAGATTGTCCATTGGTGACGCTGGGATTAATTATAGACGAGCTGGGGTTTGCCAAATACAGTCAGCTCTTTCCGGGGAATCAGGCCGAAGGAGAAACCTTAGCCGGAATGATAAACAGTATGAAACGGAACCTTCCTTTTTCGGCCAAAGACCGCACCATTGTAATTGACGCCGGTATAGCGACGGCTCTCAACCTAAAATGGCTGAAGGAGAATAATTATCATTATATTGCGGTAAACCGCGGCAAAGCTCCGCTTGACCTAGATTACACCCAGAAAGCCCAACCTGTAACGAATCTTGATCTGCTTACTAAAAAAATCATCTGGAAGAAGAAAAACTTATACGAAAAAGAAATCGAACAGGAAGGAAGCTACCTTCTCAGAACCGACCGATTTGATTTAAGTAACGCTGAGATATGGAAGACACACCTAATGCTGAATCAAATAGAAAGTGCCTTTAAAAGTATGAAATCATTCCTCGGTTTAAGACCGAATTTTCATCAAAAAGAAAGCCGCGTGGATACGCACCTGTTTATTTCAGTTTTAGCCTATCATATTTTGCATATAATTGAATACCGCTTACGGCAGAAGGGTGATTGCCGGAGCTGGGCGACTATACGAAACATATTGAAAACACATGAGCGCTCCACCATCTGTTATCAAACAAAAGACGAAACCGAGCAAGTTCATCAGCAGTTTGTCCGCGTCAGTTCAGGACTGGAGCCGGAACATCTGGAAATTTACAGAAAGCTCAAACTATCAGGCAATCCTCTGCCCCGAAAAAGAATGGAAGGAAAAATAATAGGAAAATCCATCAATCAGTAGTGACCACACTTTTTCGAAATTGCTTGTATAGTAAGGAACTTTTTAAAAATTTGGTGAACTGGGGTTAACTTTTTTCCCAAAAATATGAAAAAAATTCCAAAAAAATGCTTGACAGCTTGGGGGGGTGATATACTATAAATCAAGATTTTGGAAAAACTAAACTATTACGAATAAAGGGTATCTAAAAAAGCTAGAAAGGAAGTAAAAAATGGTTAAAAATGTTTTCTTAAACGATTTTTGTGCTAAAACTGCAAAAGTGAAATATGCCAGTACTAAAAAAGCAATTGCTATTTCCAAAGAAGATCCGGGCGAGCTTTATCCGGATTTTGATTTTTTTGTCGAGCTTCTTAACAATGAAAATCAAATTATCAAATGGACGGCAATTCAAGTCATCGGAAATTTATCAAAAGTAGATAAAAAGAAAAAGGTAGATAAACTATTGCCGAAACTGATTAGCTTTTTAAACTGTGGGAAGATGATTACTGCTAATAATACTATTTTAGCCCTTTCTGAAATTGCCTTAAATAGTCCTGAATATCAAGAAATGATATTCAAAGAAATTATTAAAGTTGAGCATTACAATTATGACACTCCGGAATGTCGGAATGTAGCACTTGGTAAAGTTGTTTTGGCCTTGGGTAAATTCAAGGATAAAATAAAGGACCAAAAAGATATTCTTGAGTTTTTAGAGAGGCAAACGAACAATACCCGAGTCTCTGTTAAAAAAAAAGCAATAGAATTGTTAGAAAAATTAAAGCAAAATAACTAACTAAGAATTATTATACTCTCTCAGTACTCCTCCTAATACCTTAAGGTAATTCTTATTATTTCGGGACTTTAATTGTATATTTTTAGTTTGATTTCTGTTGGATCTGATACATTTGCATAAGTTACAAAATCTGCTAAAATTAAAAAATGTTTAAAAATATTTAAACTCAATATAATTTCGTATATGTGTATCATAGTAAATTATTTTTATTAAAATAATTTGTATAAAAACTAGTTTTATAAAATTGATTCATGGTTATATAAATAGCCTTTCAGAAAACTCGCTCTTTAAAAATTAAATATTAGGAAGGAAAGATTTTACCAAGCGAATCTTATCTTTGTTACCTGTCTTAGCAGCAGTCAAGGCTATAAGAAGAACGGTAATGTGGGCGATAGTACAGTGATTAGAGATAGCCCGGAGTCCTCTGACACTCGGATTTTGCGTACAAAGGTCAAGTAACCTGGAAAATATCCTTTCACTTCTACTGCGCAGATTATAAACTTTCTTGAATTTCGGAGTACCATAAGCAATCTGTTTACGGATATCTTCGCTAAGTACCTGAGTATAGGCAAAACAACCGGTGCCTTTTACCAACTGGGGGTGCATCCAGGGACAGAAGGGGTGTTCTTTGCTAAACTTTTTAGAATGGATAATAGGACAAACAAACTTGACTCTGGTTCTTCCTCCTTCTTTGTACTTACCCCAGTATAATATCTCAAAGCCGGCTAAGCAGATACGGTTACCGGTTGAGGAAACCTTAAGATCTTTTTTTCTTCTTAGATTTCGAGCAATATAGGGCTTGGCTTTAAGATCATTAATGATAAAGTTAAGAACTTTTGCCGAATCAAGGCCAGCATCGGCGATTACCGCACAAATATTAAGGTCAAACCTAGCTTTAGCTAATGCAAGTTGAGGGATAATAACCTTACTGTCTACTACATTGGCTGCCCTGGTTTCTTCTAAAATGGGTAATTCCGATAAGGCATCAGAGAGGACAAAATTTCGGTAGCCTAAAGAAGTATTTAAACTCTTTCTGAAAAGGCTTGGGGAAATGGACCATAATACTAAGCCGAGATTCCGGGTCACCTTTAGGTTTCTTGGTTTTATCAAATCTATCTTTAATAGAAGTCTTGAGGTTGTTTTCTTTAACTTTAACTGGGATATTAGAGGAATCGAAGGTAAGATGAGTTCCCTTAATCTCTTTAAGGTCGATTAACTTGCTTACCAGAGAATCTCTCACTTCTTGGAAGATGCTATTTTCAGTATCTCGTAAGAAGGCCGAAAAGTTCTCCACCTGGGGTAGATGAAGGGTATAGAACAAGGGACGGTTCTCTNNGAAAAGGCTACTGGAGAATCTCCAACAGCCCTATACTTACGGTAACCTTTACTAAGACAAGGCTTAAGAATCTTGGATACCTTAGTTTTACAGAAAGATATACACAAGTAGCTAATTTCTAACGAACCGCCGTATACCGAACGGTANNGTACGTACGGTGGTGTGAGAGGTCGATAGATAAATTAATTATCTACCTCCTACTCGATTTTTGTGAAATTGCTGAATTATAAAATTAAAATTTTAAATTTAGATACAAAGAAGAAAGGAAAAAATAAATGAGTACTAGACATATTAGTTATTATGCTATTTTTATTGCTTTATCAGTGGTTACTGGTTATCTGATCCATTTCCCAATTTTACCTCAGGCTCCTTTTTTGTTGTATGATCCAGGTCATGTTTTTCTATTAATTGCCGCTTTTAAATTTGGTCCAAGATCTGGTATGACCATGACCCTGGTTTATGCCCTTATTTTTGCCCTGATTACCGGGCAGGGGAGCATTTATGAATTTTCTTTCCACCAGCGCTTTTGTGTTAGTCTCTTCCTGGATTTATTTAAAAAAACATGACCGAAATGGGGCTATAATCGGTTTAATTTTAAGTACCTTAACCATGACCGCTATTATGATTCCTGCTAACTTAATAATTACCCCCTTACACCTTGGGGTAGAAAGGCCAATAGTGTTAAAGTTGCTTGTACCAGCCATTATTCCCTTTAATCTCTTAAAAGGATTTATTAGTAGTGTCCTAACCTTATTGGTCTATAAAAAAATTTCTCTC
>DFYM01000051.1 GCA_002383355.1 Candidatus Immundihabitans aquiphilus
TTACCACAGGAGATACCCTCTTTATTTAATTTAGCTTTTATTCTGCGTATCCCGTAGGTTTTATATGATTCTTTATGAATCCTCCTCATCTTCTCTACGAGGATCTCATCCTCCTTTTGGTGTGTACTTACCGGCCTTTTCAGCCAGTCATAATATGAGCTCCTTGATACTTCTAAAACCTGGCACATCTTCACAACGCGAAATTCGGAGCGGTATTTTTTGATAAATTTATAGATCATTTCACGTCCTCAGCTTTAGATGGCCATGGCTTTTTTTAATATATCATTTTCCTCTTTTAGATCAATATTATCCCGCATTAATTTTCTTATCTTATCATCTTCAGCCCTTAGGTTACCTTTTCCGGGAAAAGCATCCTTTCCGTATGCACTGTATTGTGTAATCCACCTTCTTATAGAGGTGGGAGTTACTCCAATATCTTTTGCTACTTCACTAATCTTCTTTTTACGTTCGGTAACCAGTTTAATAATTTCTTCTTTGTATTCAGGGGTAAATCTTTTCTTTCCCATTAGCTTAACACTTCCTTTCATGTTATTATTATAGCAGACTTTCTAGGTGTCCAGCTAATCGGGTACAGGTCATCAATTATAATATTGTTTTGTTAATTTTAACATAGTTACAAGTTAAGCGTCAATTAATTAGTGCGTCACAAAAAAATCCTGAAACAGATAAAAGTTTGTCTAAAAAAATAATCCCAAATAGACCTTTGATTTTTTTACAATCCTTGGTCTATTCAGGATTATTTTAATTAATTTTCTGGCTCAGAAAGAACCGTCCCCTGTTCTAACTGTTTTTAATATTTATTTTATTAATAGCTTTTTCTATCTCTTTTCTTGTTAGATGTTCCCATGTTTCCTTGTAATAAGCTTCTTTTAATGGTTCTAAGGCTTTTTTATTTTCTAATTCACCAAGGGCAATTGCTACATATCTTCTAACATCCCAGTGTTTATCTTTTAATGCATCAATTAACGGTTTAAGCATTTTCTCGCTTTTAAAATTTTTTAAGGCAATTGCTGCCTCTCTTCTTACTATCCAGCTATCATCTCTTAAGCAATCAAGTAGAAAGTTTAAAGTAGGCTTCTTGGTAAAATTTTCATAATCTGTTTCTGATAACCTATTGTCTTCATCGATTACATTAATAAGTGGGGTATAAAAAAAATTACGAAGGCTTGGGAAATCAGGATTATTGATTTGGGTAATTTTTTTAATTGATGAAAAATCATAAGTAAAGACAACTTTTGAAGGGACCTTTTTTAATAGTAAACTTATTATTGACATAGGTGGAAGAGCTCCTATTGTGTCGTGCACGGCTCCACAAGATCTGCAATAAATAATATTATGTTTCAAACCTTTTTTGTCTATATACCAAGGGGCATGAAAAAAATCAGCCGACCGCTTAATATTTGCATTACCAACCTTCCCACAATTTCTACATTTAAACTTTAAATCCATTTATTATTACCCCCTATATTACCCCCTAAAATTTAATACTATGAAACTATTCACTTTTTATTATACTTGGTCTCAAGCTTTTAACGCAACAATTTTGGTAAATGCCTCGTAAGGTGTTTCCCAGTTTAGCACCCGTCTGGGACGACCGTCATTAGAACAGGGGACGGTTCTCTGTTTCATTTGATATGAAACAGAGAACCGTCCCCTGTTCTATTTGCCTGTTTCAGAATTTATCTGATTTTTCCATTATTTTTTATAGAATTTCACAAGAACCGTCCTTGTGAGAATCATCCCTGGAACAATTTTCTTGTTAATTCGATGGATTGACTTTGATCGATTTAAAGTCATATCCAACATTTCCACCGGAATCTTCAACGGTTAGCTGTACCAGATAAGTTCCCTCAGTAGTATAGGTAACAGTAGTTACCGGTATAGTAAATACATGGTCACCAGTACCATCATTGTAATTCCAAGTATAGCTCACTATTGTTTCTCCAGGAGCAGGAGTGGATTCAGATGCATCAAGTCCCACGGTAAAGGGTGCAGTCCCAGTCGGTGGGTCAGGTTCTGTATTGATTACAGCATTCACTTCGATTTCTACCCTAACGGTAACAACTACACTACCATATCCAACCTTCCCCTCAGAATCAGTTACCGTTAATATTACAGTGAATACACCGTTAGTTGTATAAGTATGAGAAGTAGTGATACCTGTCCCGGAACTACCGTCTCCAAAGTCCCAATTGTAAGTGGCTGTTCCGGTACCACATCCTGTCTCAATATCAGCTTTAGCTGTGAAGTATACAGTAAAAGGAACATTCCCTACTGGCGGATCAGGAGTTACTTGAATGTCTACCTTCGGACCACCTGTTTCGCCAACATTAATAATGACTGTGTCATAGCCAACATTCCCCCAATGATCAGTGACGGTTAATTTTACCACGTAAGTACCACAGGTATAAGTATGAGCAGCAGGCATGACACCGGTTCCTGTTGTTCCATCACCAAAATCCCAACTATAACTAGCAATTCCTCTATCATCAGTAGAACCAGTAGCATCAAATTGAACTGTAAAGGGTGCATTACCAGCAGTACCTGGAGTAACATTTATTACAGCACTTGGGGGCTCAAAATCAATACCTGGCTCTACAGCTGGCAAATCGAAGGTTACTGATTTGGTAATATCATGACCGGCTCCATCGGTACCGATTAGACTAATAGTGCAGGTAATTTCAGTAATCATCGGATTCTTTTTTACATAATCTAAAACTTCCTGATAATACAAAGGCAAATTTTCAATTTCAGTAATGTCACCAGGTGTTCCAGGAGAGGAAGAAGGAGCAACATAAAAGGCCATGCCGACTGTCTTAGATAAATCAGAGATTAGAACACCATTATTATAATATTTATAACTGAATCCTTCCCCGATAAATTCGACCTGGTTAATAGAATAAATCTCTAAATCAATAGTTCCTTCCCCTTCAGCAAGATCAATTTCGGTGTAATTCACCCTGATCTGTGCTTGGGGATCAAAGACATTTAATAAGCCTAATGAAAACCAGTCGCAGCCGGTTAGCGTTAAGCCAAATAATACTAAAAGAGATAAAAACAGGACTATTTTCTTTTTTTCTTTAAATATATTTTGTAGCAATCCCTTCTCCTCCCTTTTTTAATTTAATCTACCAAATCCCCCTCTGGTTTCCCGCTCCTTGCTCCCCGATCAGGTTGAGGACAAGTTTTGCGGGGAGGATAAAAATTAATAATCTAACAAATGAGCAGTAATCAAAATAATTATTTCAGTAGTCTTGCTCTTAGTAGTAGTAAATTGGAACAATTCCCCAATTACCGGGATATTAGATAATATGGGTATTTTTCGGATATTTTCGATATCTTCTGAACTAATTAAACCACCGATTACTACTGTTTCATCCAGATTAGTACGAATGATTACCTTCTCTTCTCGAGAATTAATCACCGGATAACCCTGAATAAGCTCTGTACCCAGAGATTCAATTTTAGGATTTACATCCATAGTAAGAAGGCCATCGCTACTTAATCGGGGAGTGATAGTCATGCTTAGTCCTACATCTTTATATTCTACAGTTTCCAGACCCTCTTCGGTAATTACGCGAATGGGAATCTTGGAACCAGACAAAATTTTTGCTTCCTTACCGTCTAAGGTAAGGACTTTGGGGTTAGATAAAATATTAGTCTTCCCTTCAGTTTGCAGGGCTTTAAGGGTGGCTTCAACCAAACCACTCCTTTCGAATGATCCTCCTAAAGTTATTTCACCAATACTAATTTGCCCTTCGATTTTGTTTCCCTCACTTCCACTATGCCATTTAATTCCTAACTCTTTTTCTCCATCTATAGTAATTTCAATAACCTTAGCTTCTATCATTATCTGGGGTGCACGTTTATCGAGCCCAGCAATCATAGTTTCTATATTATCCAGTTCTTCTTTGGTACCTCTTACTATAATTTCACTTTGCCTGCTATCTACATTTATTCTCCCTTCTTCAGGGACAATGATGCTTAACATATTTTTTATCGCTTCTATCTCATCTTGGTAGATAGCATTATTTATCTTAAAGGTCCTGGTTAATAGCTGGGAATCTACTTCACTTATTAGTTTTTCAAATTTTTCTAATTCTTCTTCTGGAGCGGTAATAATAAGAGTATTCATTCTGGTATCCGCCACAATATTTGCCCTTGACTCTTCGCTTTTATAACTATCTAATATTCCCTTTACTTCATCGGCACGAGCATTCTTCAACTCATAAGTCTGAGTAATTGGTTTTTTATAACCAGCAATTACTTCCTTGGTAGCAATAATTAAGGTATTACTTACTTCCGCATAATCCAGTCCCTTATTCATTAAAATCAATTCAATCGCTTGCCTGAAAGTTTTATCTTTAAAATTTAAAGTTAATTTCCCGGTAACTGAATCATCGATCATAATATCTACTCCGGTCAATTCAGATAGCCCTCTTAATACATTAACTACATCTTCTTCAAAGATGCTGAGATTGATGGGTTCTTTATAAGTGTCTAAAAGAGAAACTTTCGGTGCTTCAGCCTTTTTGATTTTAATCGGTTCGCTTTTCGCCGGGGTAACCGTAAAAACCTGTTCCTCAGGAGTCTTAAATTCAGTATAATCGTAAACATCAAGGTATAATAATCTCTTATCCGGAGACAATTTAACTTCATAATCGGCTTTCTGAAACAGATCTACTACGAACCGGGTAACCGGGACACCTTCAACTTCTGATTGCCCGCATCTTACCTGTTTTACCGCACCCATATTTAGAAATAAAATATTTTTACTTAATTCCTCAATGTGGTAGGTAGCATTCTTGACTTCAATTACTATTCTCTCCGGATTCTCTAAATAACTGGCCTCATATTCTGAAATAGGACCACTTGCTTTAATAGTAAGATGGGTATAATTGGGTACTTTTTTATACCAGATATTGGTTATACTGATACTTTGAGAATTTGCGGTTGCCAAAAATGAGGGGATTAAAAATAAAATTAAAACGAAAAATATTAAGTTTATTCTTTTCCCTGGTTTAGAAAAAAACTTACTTTTAGAGATTGCTTTGCTTGCTCTATTCCCTCGTCGGGATAGAGAGAAAACCTTTCGTAAGTCACTATCATCGCAAAAGCAGGAGTCTATTTTTTCCTGATTTAGTGGTATTTTTTTATTCATTAGAAGTTTCTTCACCCCCCATTTTTAGAGAAAATTCATAATCGTTAAGTTCAAGCACTACTTCATCTTTCTTTATTTCCTTCACTATGTATCTATCTAATAAAATATCATATAAGCGGGCAATAAAAGTTTCTTCATTCATCTTTATCATTGCTATTTTCTTATCGTTACTGGTAATTATCCCCGTTAATTTTGTCCCTGGAGGTAATTCGGGCTCAGGAAATCTTAAAATGTTCCCTTCTTCACTTTCTTCTCCTTCTGCTGTCTCTTCTGCTGCTAAAAAGTAGGAGGCTCTACTCACTTTTTGAAAGGGGTCCCGACTACTCGGCGGTTCATAGGGTTCATAAGTAAATAGTCTATTTTCATAAGCCTGTCTTCTCTTTTCCAATTCCATCTCAAAGGGGGTCTTCTCTTTTATTTCAGTAGTCGAGGAAGACGTCATTTCCGGAGCTACATCTGCTGTTGTCATCGAGGAAGGCNNTAGTAGTAGTAGTAACAGGTTTTGCCGATTTATCCGTAAAAAAGAGCGGATAACCCCAATAAATTACTACTGCTATTACTAATATAATTAATAAAACAAATAATGTTTTATTTGTTTTACTCTCCCTGTCTGACTCTGATTTTTTAAATAAATTTTTTAAGGATACTTTTGCCATTGCTCTATTCGGAGCCCTCTTTTCTTAAGACATAGGACAACATCGTCAGAGAAATATTTAATTTATTATCTTCTCCTCCGGCCTTACTTAGCCCCAATGATTGCACATCAACAATCCGAGGTAAATTTTCCAGACGATCTAAGTAAGCTATTAAATCAAAATAACTGGCGGTAAGATTCATAGAGATAGGCATTTTCCCGTAAATTCTATCTTTTTCCCAGGAAATATTCTGAGGAGTAAAATTAGTAAAATCAACATTAAATTCAATTAAACCATCTTGTATCATGGTTAATAAATCAGGGATTTCTTTTTCTTCGGGTAGCATAACTTCTAAAAAGGCTAATTTTTCTTTTAAAGCTGCATACTCTTTTTTTAAAGGCTCAAGCATCGCGACCATTCTCTTACCTTCCACTATTTTTTGGCTGGTAAGCTCAATATCTTTGTCTAATTGCTCAATCCTCTGAATTCTTGGTTGATAAATAAAAATATAGTCTACGCCTGCAAAGACAACTATAATTATAAATATTATAAAGGCAGTCATTCCTTTAGATAGCTTCATTTAAAAATCCTTCTCTTTTACTACATTTCTATTATTATCATTTATTATCATTTTTCATTGCAAGTCCTGAGCCCACCCTGATTAATTTATCGGGGTGCGACAATCTCGTATACTTGAGATTGCTTCGTCGTTTCACTCCTCGCAACGACAGAAACACGAGCACCTATCTTCATTGCCATTGCGAGCGACCATAGGGAGTGCGGTAATTTTATTCCTGCTTCCCGCTTCTTACTTTCTTACTCTAACTTTTTAGGTATAAATATCCCCGATAATTTAAAATTAACAATATCCACATCCCTCTCTTCTTCTCTGATTTTGGTCTTTCGAACATAAGCGAGCTCAATGTTATCGAAGATTGGACTGTCCTTTAAGGTTAGCATATATTTAGCTACTAAGTAATTGTTAAAGGTATTGGCAGTAAAATCAAGGGTCTGATTAGCGCTTAAGTTAAGATTATCTACCCAGACTTCATCAAGAATACAGGCGCTAAACTCACCCAGTATGCGGGATAAACGGGATTGATTTTTGATTAATCCTTCGATTACGGCAATTCGATCCTCTATCACTTTTTTATCTTTTTCCAAATCCTTTACTTCTTTTATTACTTTTTCAATAGCAGCTAATTCACTTCTCATAGCGCTTAATTGTTGTTCTTTATAATCTATTTGTAATTCTAAATAATAATATAAATAAGCTGTACCAAACACCAAAAGAACAAAAAACAAAATAATTATTACTCTACTTAATTTAAACTTTTCTTTTTCTCTATATTCGGGAGGTAGAAGATTAATATCTGGCATTTTAACTTACCTTTCTCTTTTTGCCAGGCCGATTACTGTAGCTAAGGATGCTTTATTCTTTTTAAAATTTTCTATATCCTCTCGAGAAAAGACTCTCTCGTCCATTATTATTCCTCTTAAGGGATCCCCTAATTCTGCGGGAAGGTCCAGTTCTTCAGATAAAAATTCAGTAATACCGTTTATATTGGCACTCCCTCCGCAAAGTATAATTTTATTATATTTAACCTTCTGGTTTTGCGTTTTGTAATAACTCAAAGATTTCCTCACTTCTTTGGCTATTTGTTCCAATATTTTTGCTACCATTTTTTTGCTCTCATTTTCTGACTCTTCTTCCGACTTTGATTTTATCTCTGCTTCTCTCTTAATCTTTTCTGCTTCCTTAAAGGATAGATTCAGGGATTTAGCAATAGCCTCGTTAATATCATTTCCCCCCATTAATATGTCTCTGGTAAATTTTAAGTTTCCTTTCTCGACCAGGGTCAGAATAGTCCCACTTGCTCCTATAGATAATATCAGGTCAGTAAGCGAATCTTCCTCTTTTACTTCAGAAAAATAAGATTCAAAAGCTCTGATATGGGCAGAAGAAACTATATCTACTATTTTAGGTATTACCTTTACTTTTTTTAAAACTTCTACATAAGGTTGAACCACACTTTTAGGAACTGCCACTAAGAGAATCCTCATCATTTTATTCCCTTCCTTATCTTCAAACTCCTCTATCTTCTTAGCATCGATGATAGATTCTTCTATATTATAAGGGACATATTTAGGGGCTTCCCATATCACTCCCGCCATCAGTTCTTTTTCTTCCATCAAAGGAAGGACAATTTCTCTAACTATAACCTTTTGACCGGTAACCGCTATGATCGCCCTATTATCTCTTAGATTAATTTCTTTTAATAATTTAGATAAAGAATCGGCAACGGCAATAGGATTAAGAATTTCACCATTAGCAATACTCTTCTCCGGGCTAAGGGTGATCCCGTAATTGTCCAGTTCATAATTATTACCTATTTTGTTTAGTTTTGCTACTTTAATAGAACGTGCACCAAAATCTATGGCAAACATATTATATTATCCGATCCTTCAATTTATCATGGCAAAAGATAGAGCTTCGAAATAATTCCTCTTATCTTTTTAACAAATTCCTGCTTCCTCTTTTAGATTATACTACACAGATTTTCAAAAATCCTTCTTTTCTGAAAAATATTTTCCCAAACCTCTAATATATCTCCCGCCAGGATACCTTTTTCCAGACTGGCATTCCTGTGCCTGGAACTACCGTATGTATTAAATCCGTATCGTAATATACGTTCATTGAACCACCGCCACCATGAAAAACGCCATCATCAGCATATATAGCACCTTTTTGTATATTTATATTACCATTAAGTGTAAAATCACTTTCAGTATAAATAATTCCCTCTCCGTGAACATTACCACCTATGGTTATATTTTCCTTAGCTACTAAAGCTAAGGGATTATCGTATGATTCTGATTTTTCGATGTAAACATTTGATGAACCAGAAACTTCAATAGTGCCAGTAGCAAAGATTGCCCCATCTTTAATATAAAGCTCAGAACAGGGAGGCTTAATTGTTACGTCTCCGTCAATAAAATGTATTCCATACAAAGTACCGGAAGAATCAAAAGTTACATCGCCAGAATAATAATTATTATGAATATTACCATCGTCATCTGTTATTTGTGTTTTAGAAATATCCTCATAATAATCCCAGGCAATGCGGGGAAATTCTTGATATGGTTGTCCATCTGTGCATAAATCTGGATCATTAGTGGTCCCGGTAGCCGTAGCAGTACCGTATTCCAAAGTAATTGTTCCATTATTAGTTAGATTACCATTGGAATGAAGATTGCCATGAAAACTAACTCCTCCATCTATGGTCATATTTCCATTGGTAAGAATAGCATAATCAAAGAATAAATCCGGGGCTTTGGCAATTCCTTTCATAAGCTTTACTTCTATTGTTCTCGATCCTTTATCATACTTCCCTTCTCCTGTTACTGTTCCAGTTGAACGTATTGTTTTTGTTTCAGGAGGGCCTAAATCAGTTTCTAAAATCACAACATCATAATATTCATTAGCATCCCCCTGGTGTAAATCTCCTTGAAAATTTAGACCATCAGAATTATCATCAGAAAAATTTAAAAACCACATCGCTTCCTCAATACCAGTTTCTGCTATATAAAAAGCTCTGGTGGATTCTCTCTGCAGCGTAGACAATTTGCTATCATCTCCAGTCATGGATAGCAGGGCAACTCCAAAGGAAACTAATACAGTAACAAAGATTAAGGTAGCTATTAAAGCCATACCTTGCTGGCTTTTGATTATTTTAATATTTTTAAAATATTCCTTTTTCATAGGTATCATCACCTCGAATAATGAATAATTAAACTCTATCAAATCAATTAAAACTTTTATTATGAAACAGTTTTTTTTATGAACCTAGACCATAGTTTCTCAAATTAATTTCCGAATTCAAAGAAATATCTATTTGTTCATCATTGTCAACGTTAATTTCTAATAAAATACAAATTTGTGATTCATCCAGATAGGTAACTTCAAATTTCTGGACATTATTAATTAAAGGATTCCCTTCTCTATAAATGGTATCCCCCAATAGCTTAAAAGTAACTGGACTCTTGCCAAAAGAAGAAAGATAGTTTACAGTTATAGTCGTTTTATCAGGTGTAATATCAATGCTCTCACCTTCTCTTATTTCTCTGACCATTCTATCCATTGCCTGTCTTGCTTCTCGTTGAGCTTTTAGCTGACTCTGGCCGGTTATCCAGGACCTTGTCCCTCCCGCAAAAAAAGTTACTAACCCTATAATAATAAGACTAAGTACTACCACTACCACCATTAATTCAATCAAGCTAAACCCCTTTTGACTATTTTTATTTTTAGATATTATATCCATTAATTCTTTTCCTCATTTTATCCTTCATTTGAAAGAGAAAATCACTAATACCAATAAACCAATAAATTATTAAAATCTTATGGTGAAGTCGGTGCATTTTTTAATCTTATGAGGTACTGTTCTGAAATAGGTGGATAGAAAATAACCTCTATGGGAAACTTATCAGCCATACCCTGGCCAAAAGTTAAGGTAACCTTACGCTCTCCGGGAGAAAGAGTAAAATTAGTCAAATTAATTTCAACATCACTTTTTTGATTACCACTCCAAACTTCTGTATTATCTATTTCAATTTTATCTATTTTTTGGTTTTCATGGCTATTTGACCAGACAATCTTCATTGCATCTACTTCAATATTTTTTCCAGTAACTTTAACATCAAAGCTAATAATTTTGTTTTCTTCATCTTTATATTTTATACTTCCATCTACTAACGTTAAAGTAGTTTCTTCATAAAATTCAATTACAACTGATGAAGGAACCGAAGACAAATCACCTGAAGAAGCTGTAACATTAGCAATTCCCTTTACACCAGAAGACAATTTTACAGTAGCTATTCCTTCCTCAAAATTTTGAGTTGCATTATTTATAAAATTTCCCAAATTCGTTGTGAAAGTAACAGTGCCTTCATGATCCATTACAGGGCTCCCTTTCTTATCGCATATAGTGGCAGTAATGGTTGAGAAAGCTATTCCATCTGCCTTGACGGAAGTTGGATTGGCATTTAATGCAATATGGTCGGCTTCGCCATAAAACTTCACCAATAAACCTCCTTCAGGTTCATATGGTAAACCATCTGAGGAAGAAACAGTTATGGTAGCCGTACCTGGTGTCTCAGAAGATAATAATTCAGTAGCAATACCATTTGCAAAATTAAAGTTTGATAAAGTACCAAGGCTAGTATTAAAAGTTATAGTTCCAGTATAGTTAGTGACAATCTTTCCACTTATATCATATACTGTAGCTTTAATAGTTGAAATAGATGTTCCATTAGCAGGAACAATTTGAGGATTGGCAGTCAATTTAATATGATCGGGAACTAGCGCTGAGATAACACTTATGGTAACAGATGCATCTGGTAATCCTCCTCCACTGGCAGTAATAATAGCTGTGCCTGTAGATCTTTGATTATGAAATTTCGTTTCCTGAACATCTCCTCCAGAATCAGAAACCTCAAATATTAAGTTATAATTCTCAATTTCTCCACCAGTTTCATTATCGCCTAATGACAATGATATAGTAATTAAGGTATCACTGGGATTCGTAGCATAGCCATTAATATCCAATAAACTTACTTTAATGGTAGAACCCGCTGCCTCATCCTCATAAATAGGATTAGGATATGCCGATATGGATATTGCAACAGGGGGACCTAAGAAAATTACTTCAGTAGCATCACTTTCCATATTGAATGATGTAGCCAGTATATTAACCAATCCCGGGGTGCCAGTAGAAAATAGATCTACGGTAACACTGGCGGAATCAGAACTTCCACTATCATAAGGTATTGTAACTGAATAAGTCGATGAACCATCTTCAAATTTTCCTTCACCTATAGTATTAAAAGTTATTTCTATATCATTAAAAATACCGTTCTTCGGCAATACCTCCCCTGCTGCATTTATTACAGAAGCAGTAATTGTTGAATATTCACCTTCACCAGCTTTCGTACTCTTTGGGTTTGGAGGATTCAAAATAATTTTTACCGGTCCATCGGATATTTTAATGGTTATGGTATCAGTTACCGTTTTATCTCCCTCTGGCAGATAAACAGAAGCTTGAGTTTCTTGCAGAACAAAGTATTCACCCGTTGGCGCTTCAGCTGCTCTATAGGTACCTGTAGAAGTAAAGGTGGTACTGGCTCTACCTTCAATTGGAGTCACAACAATTTCAGATAAATTACCAGGAAATTTTCCGAATTTATCTGTAGAAATTATACTAAAAGTTACATCGCTTTCTCCCGGATTCTTACCCCAATCTGTAATGGTATTTCCATTGATATCCTTTATTACGGCTATTATCGTAGTAGAAGCATAAGGGGAGTCTACAGGAGTATTTAAAATACTGTAAGATTCAGCAAACAGAACAATTTTAGCTGGTTCTGAAGCAAAAAATTCTATAAAATTTATAGACATTGAACTATCTACTGTTTTAGAATTACCATTTCTGTCTATCCAGCTTACCACCGTAATAACTTTTTTTAAAGTGGCACTCGCTTCTACCAAATTTACATCAATTCTGTATCTTTTATTTTCATTGTAAACTACTTTTGAAGTTGTATCTATCTTTTCAAAATCCATATTTTTTATTTCTTCCATTGCTTCTTGGAGATAATTAGTAGCTACTGTTCTATCACGAGCGTCAGCCATACCCATAAAGCCAACACTATAAGCTTGAAAAATGCCTAAAGCAGCTAAGGCTAAGATGGCAACCGCCACCATAAGTTCAATTAAGGTAAAGCCCTTTTGGTTTTGGGACAATTTTTTACTCATTTTTAAAAACTTTTTCAATTTTGGTCACCCCCTCTTATGAGCGAGTATGTCGCATACCTATAAAGTGAGTATGCCGTGTTCATTAAAAAATAAGCCGCTTAACTTCTCTTATTATTTATATTCCCTATTTTTTAGCATTTTAGCTAATAAAAACCTAACCACTTTTTAATTTACCAATTCTCCGGAGGATTGGGGCTTACCCTCACTCGAGCGGTTACCGGAGTCATAATCACATAAAGAGTTTTTCCTCTTTTATTTTTTAAAGTTATCGTCCCACCCATGCTGGGGACACCATTGGGGTAGAAATATAAATTATTATCAGTAAAGTTAGTATTAAATAAGTCTATATCTTCTAAAATTATATCATTAATTAACTCCGTTTGCTTATAAATTCTATATCTATCTAAAGATGGCCAAAATTGTAGTTTATAATAAACTCCTTCATAAAAAGCTTGAGATTGACTATTTTTCAAATCTGCACTTAACTTTGCTGCTGCGCTATTCAATTTACTCCATTGGATTAAATCAGATAATCCATTGAAAGAAAGTCCAAGCAATAAGGAGATTATCGCTACCCCTGCCATTAGTTCAATAAGAGTAAATCCCTGGCTATGATTATTGTGGTGTATCATTACTGTGTCTTTTGGTCTTTCGTTTTTATTAATTTGATAACAAAATTTATTCAACCCGTCCTTATTGAATGTTCGATGGTACCTTACACGCTTTCGTAAATTTTTTCCAAGGCTTCTTTTAGTTTATCTACTTTTCTTCCTCCGGCCTGAGCCATTTTCTTATTGCCCCCACCTTGTCCCTCAATAAGGGGGGCGAGAGATTGGATAATCTTAGTGGCATCAAAACCCTGTTTTATCAGATCATCGGTTACTATCGCCAGCAAAGCCACTTTATTTTTTCCTCTTTTTGTCCCTAACAGTATTATGCCGGACTTAATCTTCTCTTTGATCAGGTCTCCCCAATTTCTTAAGTCTTCATTATCCCCGGCTTCCACTTCAGCCGAGAGGATATTTATTCCCTTGATCCTTTTGGTTTTGGAGATTATTTCCTCAACCTCGTACCGCGTCAATTTCTCCTGAACAATTTTAATTTCCCGCTTCAAATAGCTAAGTTCTTCTAATATCTGGTCTAATTTTACGGTTATTTCTGAAGGAGCAACTCGTAATTTACCAGCAATAGTTTCTATAGTCTCTTCTCTTTCCTTCAGGTATTTTAAGGTGTATTCTCCCGTTACTGCTTCTACCCTTCTTATACCACTCCCTATTCCCTCTTGACCCAATATCTTAAATAAACCGATAGGGGCGGTGCTTTCTAAGTGGGTCCCTCCGCATAGTTCTAGACTATATTCCCCTATCTTTACTACCCGCACATATTCACCGTATTTTTCCCCAAAGAGAGCTATAGCACCGCTCTCCCGCGCTTGAGCAAAAGTAGTTATAGTGGTTTCGACCTTTAAATTTTTTAATATTTTACTATTTACTAGCTCTTCTACCTTATCTATTTCCTCTTTAGTCAGAGGAGCAAAATGATGGAAATCAAAGCGAAGGTGAGTATCCGCCACCCAAGACCCTGCTTGTTTTACGTGATTTCCTAATACCTCTCTAAGTGCCCGATGCAAAAGATGAGTAGCCGTATGATTTCGGGCTATAGACCTTCTTCTTGCTGTCTCTATCCCCGCTATCACTTCTTCATTTTTTTCTATTTCGCCTTCTACTATTTGACCCAGATGCATCACGAGACCTTCTACCGGGCTTTGAGTATCGGATACGGTAATTAATAGATTATTGTGGGGGGAGGTAATTTTTCCTTGATCTCCGATTTGTCCGCCTTTTTCGGCATAAAAAGGAGTTTTATCTAAAATTATGGCACATTTATCCCCTTTTTGGGCCTTCTCTACCAATTTTCCCTCTTTTATAATAGCTAAAACCTTGCTCTTTACCATCTCCTCCTCATATCCCACAAATTCCGTTTCTCCATAATCTTGAACAATCTTCTCATAAAGGGCCTTTTTGTCCTTGTCTCTCTCAGAATTCATCTTTACTTCTGCCCATATTTTTCGTGACCTTTCTCTTTGAATCTTCATCTCTCGCTCAAAATCTGTTTCGTCAACTCCTAATCCATCTTCCTTGAGAAGGTCTTTAGTTAATTCAATGGGGAAGCCGTAAGTATCATAAAGTTTAAAGGCTTCTTTTCCACTAAGTATGTTTTCTTTTTGTCTCTTTAATCCATCTTTCATAGACTCTAAAATTTGAATTCCTGCATTCAAAGTTTCTTGAAATTTCTTTTCTTCGGTAAGTATTATCTGACAAATTTGGTTTTCTGCCTTGGCTAACTCAGGATAAACTTCTTTCATTAAATTAACTACCACCGGGGCGACCTCATATAAAAAGGGTTGATTAAAATTAAGCCACCTACCATAGCGGAAAGCTCTCCTTAATAACATCCTGAGGACATAGCCTCGCCCTTCATTAGAAGGCATAATCCCATCGGCAATCATAAAGACTAAGGCCCTGGTATGATCAGCAATTACTTTCAGGGCTAAATCTTTTTTTCCATCCTCTCGATATTTTATACCAGCATTTTTAGCCACAAAATCTATAATGGGCAAAAAAAGATCTGTTTCGAAATCGGTATCGGCTTTTTGTAAGACCGAAGCCATCCTTTCTAAGCCTAATCCCGTATCTATATTCTTCTGAGGTAAAGGGGTAAGTAAGCCATTTTCGTTACGATTGTATTGCATAAATACCAGGTTCCACAATTCGAGATATCTTTCGTTGTCTACCCCTACTCCTCCGCCTTCTTTTGAAGCCTTCTCTTCTCCCAAATCGATATATATTTCCGAGCAAGGACCACACGGACCAGTAGGTCCAACTTTCCAGAAATTATCCTCTTCTCCCAATCGAATAATTTTCCCCTCGGGAAGACCAACTATCTTATGCCAGATCTCGTAAGCCTCCTCATCCTCCTGGTAAATGGACACCCATAATTTTTCTTCAGGGAATCCTATAACTTCAGTAAAAAACTCCCAGCTCCACTGGATAGCTTCTTTTTTAAAATAATCTCCAAAAGAAAAATTACCCAACATTTCAAAAAAGGTGTGATGACGAGCAGTTCTACCTACATTTTCCAGATCAGTAGTTCGGATGCATTTCTGACAGGTAGTCACGCGTTTTAAAGAGGATTTATTCCGACCTAAAAATATAGGTTTAAAGGGGACCATTCCGGCGATAGTCAGTAAAATGGTGGGGTCTGCAGGTACCAGAGAAGTACTGGGAAGTATGGTGTGCCCTTTACTCTCAAAGAATTTTAAAAATTTTTCTCTAATTTCCTTACTGGATAGATAATTCATAATCTAATTCTACTCCTCGAATAAAGATAATTATAATTACTTACTGCATTTTTTACGTAGAGCGGACCGTGGATATCTCCTATCCAGCTACTCTTAATACTTCTTCTATGGTAGTAATTCCCTCAAGTGCTTTTTTTAAACCGCTATCCTTTAAAGTCATCATGCCCTTCTTAAGAGCCGCTTCTTTTATTACTTCACTGGGGACATTAGAAACAATTAGAGATCTTATTTCTTCGTCTAATTCCATAAGTTCATAGATAGAAGTTCTTCCGTAATAGCCAGTGTTTTTACAAAAAGAGCATCCCTTCCCCCGGTAGAGTTTAAGTCCGTTGGAGTCCTTTCTCAAATTATCCCCTATAAGCTTAACTTCTTTTAATATCTCTAATACTTCTGCGGTGGGGGTATATTCTTCTTTACACTTTTCACAAATTACTCTTACCAATCTTTGGGCTAATACTCCAATAACTGAAGAAGAAATTAAAAAGGGTTCGACCTGCATATCAATCAAACGAGTTAAGGCACTGGCTGCGTCATTAGTATGCAAAGTACTTAAAACCAGATGTCCAGTTAAAGCAGCTTGCACGGCAATCTGAGCAGTCTCTCTATCTCTTATTTCGCCAATCATAATTATATCAGGGTCCTGTCGTAAGATAGAACGTAAAGCATTAGCGAAAGTTAAATTTATTTTGGGTAAAATTTGAATTTGATTTATTCTTCCCAATCTATATTCTACTGGGTCTTCGACGGTAATAATATTTTTATCTTTAGAATTTATCTTATTCAAAGCAGCATATAAAGTAGTGGTCTTACCACTGCCAGTTGGTCCAGTAAGTAATATTATCCCGTACGATTTAGAAATCATTGACTTAAATTGATTTAATTGCGGCAAGGAGAAGCCAAGATTTTCTAATTGAATCAGCCCTTTACTCTTATCTAATAATCTTAAAACGACTTTTTCTCCGAGTACTGTAGGTATAGTAGAAACCCTTAAATCAACTTCTCTAGTTCCAAATTGCACTTGAAAGCGCCCATCTTGAGGAAGACGTCTCTCCGCAATATCCATTTTTGACAATATTTTTATTCGAGAAATAACTGCTGATTTTATTTTATTAGGCAAAGTTCTAATATCATGTAATATGCCGTCAATCCGGAAGCGAATTAACAAACCCCTTTCGTTTGGTTCGAGATGAATGTCACTGGCCCTATCTTTTACCCCCTGAACAATTAACATATTCACCAGCTGGATGACGGGAGCTTCTCTGCTTATGGCTTCCAATTCTTTAGAATCTTGATCTCTTTCCTCTTCTTCTTTAAATATTAGTTCTGTGTGAATTTTTTCGATAATATCATCATATTCCCCCAATTTATAATAACTATTAATGGCACTTAAAATATCTTCTTCTTGGGCCAACTTGCCTTTTATCTTTTTAATTTTAGTATAATCTTTTACAAAGTCTAAGGCATAAACATCGAAAGGATTAGCCATAGCTATAACTAATTCATCATCATTCTTACTTAACGGAATTAGCTTAAATTGCAGAGCAGCTTTTTCGGGGATAAGGGATATTAATTCGGGATCTATTATATAATTAGATAAATTTACATATTCAGTTTCATAAATATACTGTAAAACCTCGTATAGTTCTTCTCTACTTAGCGCCCCCATCTCCACCAAGATTTCTCCCAGTTTTTTTCTATTTCCTTCCCTTTGTAGTTTAAGGGCTCTTTCTAATTGCTGAGAAGTAATCATACCTTCATTGATTAGAATTTCTCCCAGTTTTTTATTATTAAAACCTTTTTTAGGCATTTCCATTTATATTCACCATATTTATTAATCGCATAACGAAAAGCGCAAAACCTAAAACCATAGCTCAAATCGTTTCTCGTATCTTGTATCTCGTATTTGGTAAATAGAAAAGGCAAGAAAAAAGTTCGTATCTCGTGTATATAGTTAGCCAGTTTGCCGGTTACCCAGTTAATTAGTAAACTGGCGAACTGGCTAACTGGCAAACAAGGTAACCAGCTGACTAACTAAATACTAGCGACTATTCACCAACAACTAATCTATTTCTTTTTAAACATATCCCCGAATAAATCCTGTAACAATATTTTATCCTTATTCTGTTTTTGATTATATTCTTTGATAAATCGTTTTTGCTCTTCCTTTTCCGCTTTTCTAATACTTAAGCTAATTTTTTTTCTTTTTCCGTCTAATTTAGTGACCAAAGCTGACACCTCTTCCCCCACCGAAAGCACACTTGCTGGATTATCTATTCTGTTGGGAGAAATCTCGGAGAGAGGGACCAATCCATCTACATTACTTTCTAAGTTTATAAAAGCTCCAAAATCAGTAAGCTTAACTACTTTACCCTCCACTAAAGTGCCTACTGGGTATTTCTTTTTAATCTCTTCCCAGGGGTCGGGTAGTAATCTTTTTCTACTTAAGGTTAATTGTAATTTTTCTTTATCTATATTTATTATCTTAAATTCGTATTCTTTACCTTTTACCAACTTCTCATTAGGGTGTTTTATCTTTTTCCAATCAATTTCGGAGAGCGGAACAAAACCTTCTATCCCCCCTTCCAATTCAGCAAGAGCTCCAAAATCTTTTATTCTGGTAATTTTCCCCTTCACTACTGCGCCGACCTGATAAAGATTATCTATCTTCTCCCAAGGATTAGGTAAAGTTCTTTTTCGGCTTAAAAATATTAGACGAGCATCCCGGTCAATTTTTATTACTTTTAAAGGGACTAGCATATGCTTTTTAAGTACCGAAGAGGGTTTTTCTATATATTGCCAATCAATTTCCGATAGATGGACTACCCCATTTACCCCTACTTCCAATTCCACATTAGCCCCATAAGAAGTAACCTGACTTATTTTTCCCTCTACAATAGAGTTCAGGGGATATTTTTTATCAATATCTTCCCAGGGGTCAGGGAGTAATTGTTTTAATCCCAGAGAAATTCTCTTCTTCTCTGGTTCAATCTCCAAGATTCTCAATTTTAATACTTCTTCCTCTTTGATCAAATCGGAAGGTTCCCGGACATAATCCCAAGCCATTTCCGAGATGTGCAATAAACCATTAAGCCCTTCTTCTATTTCAATGAAAGCCCCAAAATCCTTAATAGAAATTACCCTGCCTTCTACTTCATCGCCTATTGCATATCTATCCTGAACATTTTCCCAGGGGTCGGGCGAAATTCGCTTTATACTTAAGGCAATCTTATTTTTTTCTTTATCAAAATCGATGATTTTTACCTTGATTTTGTCACCTACTTTTAGCAACTTAGTAGCATCTTTCATCTCCCGCCAAGTAATTTCGGAGATATGAAGTAACCCATCTACTCCCCCGATATCTACAAAAGCACCAAAATTAGTTATATTGGTAACCGTTCCTTCTTTTATCTGCCCCACCTCGAGACTGGCTAAGGTTTTTTTCTGTAATATTTTACGTTCTTTTTCCACTATTAGCCGATGAGAGAGAATTATCTTATCCTCAT
>DFYM01000060.1 GCA_002383355.1 Candidatus Immundihabitans aquiphilus
GACCCCCTGCTCCCAAAGCAGGTGCGCTGCCAAGCTGCGCTACACCCCGAAACAAAAATCATTATATAAGAAATATAAATATAAGTCAATTATAAATAATAATAAGAATTAGCCCGAGGCGAAGTAAATTTACTCCCCATTAGTTAACGGAGCACTAGTGCTCCATTAACTAATGGTTAATCCCTTAACTGGCTAACCGGCAAACCAATTACTAACGACTGTCGACTATTCACCAGTGACTAATTCATTTATAATTTTAGCCATTTTCTGCAGAGCTTTTCCCCTGTGACTTATCTCGTTTTTCACCCTTTCTCCCAATTCCGCAAAGGTCTTATCATATTCGGGGACTAAAAAAATAGGGTCATAACCAAACCCATATTCTCCCCTCGGCTGCTCAGCAATTATTCCTTTGCATTCTTCCTTTATAATATACCTTCTTCCTTCTGGATAGGCAAGCACTAAGACGCATATAAACTTGGCACTTCTTTGATTTTTGGGCACATTCTTCATTAATTCTAAGACTTTATGGATACGTTCCTCATCAGAAGTTCCCCAACGGGAAGAATAAATTCCTGGTTCCCCTTTTAAGCAATCAATCTCTAATCCTGAATCATCAGCTAAACATATCTTCCCGGTATACTGAGAGATTTTATCCGCCTTTTTAAAGGCGTTTTCCTCGAAGGTTTCCCCATCTTCTTCTACTTCCGGAATCCCGGGGAAATCATCTAAAGTTAACCATTTTACCTTTATATCTTTTAATATCTCCTTAATTTCTTTGACTTTCCCTGCATTTCTAGAAGCAATTAGTATTTCTAACATCTCTCCCCTAAAATTTCTTTTTCTTTTTCAATTATCCTTTTGATACCTGATTCGCCTAATTCAATTAATTCTTGTAAATTTCTCGGGGAAAAAGGCTTTCCTTCAGCAGTCCCCTGAATCTCTACTATCTCACCTTTTTCGGTCATTACCAGATTTAAATCCACCTGGGCACAAGAATCTTCTTCAAAATTTAAATCTAATAACATTTCTCCATCAACTATCCCCACGCTAACTGCTCCCACATAATCTTTTAGGGGGATATTGACTAACTGTCCTTCTGCTTTTAAATAATTTAAGGCATCATAAAGAGCGATAAAAGAACCAGTGATAGCCGCCGTCCTCGTTCCACCATCTGCCTGTAATACATCACAATCTATCCATATGGTTCTTTCGCCAAGCTCGTCTAAATCAACCACTGCCCTTAAAGCACGACCGATTAATCTCTGAATTTCTGAGGAACGCCCGTTTACCTGGCCTTTGATCGAGTCTCTTATATTTCTGACTTGATTTGCTCGCGGAATCATCGAATATTCTGCAGAAACCCAACCCCGCTTGGTGCCTCTTAAAAATAATGGGACTTTATCCTCTACTGAGGCGGTGCAAATTATTCTCGTATCTCCCATCTCCATTAAAACAGAACCTTCAGCATATTTTATATAATTTCTTATTATATTAATTGGTCTTATTTCATCATTTTTTCTATCGTTAGCTCTAAACATCTTTACTCCTAAATTTAGTCGATTTAGTTACTTAGTTAGCCAGTTAACTGGCTAACTGGCTAACTGGCTAACTGGCTAACTAAGTAACTGACTAACTAACTATTATATGCACGAGATACAAACTTGTTCTCTGGCTTTTTCTATTCACTAACTCACTAACGGCTATTTTTCTCTGGAGACAATGTAATCAGCAAAATTACTAAGGAATTCTGCCTTTTTACCAAATATCTCCAAAGACACCTTTGCTTCTTTAATTAATTTTTCCACTTCTATTTTAGATTCTTTAATACCGTATTTATAAGGATAGGTAGGTTTTTTCATCTCTCTTTGGTCCCGCAGGATATCTATTATATCATCAGTAATTTGAAAGGCTAAACCTATATTTTCCCCATAGCTAGTAAGAGCTTTGAGCTGTTTTTGATCTGCTCCTGATAAAATCGCCCCTCCCCTAAGGGCAACACAGATAAGAGCAGCAGTTTTTTTTCTATAGATCCTCCGTAAATCCTCCCCGTCAATACGTTCATCTTCTACGGTTATATCTTCTACCTGGCCCCCTAACATATTTTCTGTCCCTATATAATAGGCTACCTCTTTAAGTGCCTTTAAAATAGCTTGTTTCTTGACCATTCTGTTTTCCGTACTTTTTAAAATCGATTCAAAACCTAAAACCATTAAGGCATCTCCGGCTAATAAAGCAATAGCTTCTCCAAATACTTTATGGCTTGTGGGTTTCCCTCGCCGAAAATCATCATTATCTATGCAGGGTAAATCATCGTGAATTAGGGAAAAGGTGTGAATTAATTCAATTCCACAGGCAAAATTCAAAACTATTTCTATTTCTTTTCCTAATAACTCTGCCGTAGCCAGGGTTAAAATTGGTCTTAATCTCTTCCCGCCACTAAAAGTGCTATAACGTATGGCTTTATGCAGTATCACCGGCGGGGATTCTTCGGTAGGCAAAAAACGGTCTAAAGCTTTATCGATAATGCTTTTTTTATCGCTCAGGTACTTTTCAAAATCCATTAATAAGGCCTTCTCCCTTATTATTTATAGAGAAAGGTCTGACCGAACATTTATCACCATTTTCTATCACCAACTCTTCTATTTTTTGTTTAGCTTGGTTTAATTTTTCTAAACACAATCGAGAAATATTCATCCCTTCTTCATATAGCCTTACCGACTCATCTAAAGTTAATTCTCCTTCCTCTAACTGTTGAACAATTTCTTCCAATTTTTTTAAATAATCTTCAAAAGAAATTTCCTCATTTTCTTTTTTAGCCTTCAATGCGGTAACGCCTCCTTTTTATTGATATTTCCAAATATTTTGCCATCGCTTATAATAACTTCGACTCCGTCCCCGATTTCCACTTGCTCTAATTTTTTAATAATTTCTAAATCGGGTAGTTTCCGGCAAATACTATACCCTCGGTCAATAACTGCCCAGGGATTTAAAGAATCCAATCTTTGGGTCTCTTTTTTGATCCTCTCTTCCCACAATTGCCATTGGTGATTAATCTGAGAATTTATTCGGTTGATCGACTCATCTATATATTGAAAATATTGGTTAATCTTATTCTCTGGACTATAATACTGAAGACTCTTGCGCAAAGAATTTAAGTTTTCTGCTTTTAATTCAATATTTCTTCTCATTGCCCTAACTAATTTACTATTTAGTAAATTTAGGTTATTAATTAAATTAGCTTTATTGGGGATAGTCATTTCAGCAGCAGCTGAAGGAGTAGGACAGCGTAAATCCGCCACGAAATCCGCAATAGTAAAATCAGTTTCGTGGCCGACTGCTGAGACAATGGGTATTTTAGAATCAAATATACTACGAGCCAATATTTCTTCATTGAAAGCCCATAATTCCTCTAATGAACCACCGCCTCGCCCCAGGATAATAAAATCTAAATCAGTAAAGTGTCTATTTAAAAAATCTATTTTTTGGGCCATCTCCTGAGCAGCCAGTGTTCCTTGTACTAAAGAAGGCACCACCAAGAGAGAAAGATTAGGAAATCTTCTTAAGGATATAGTAATAATGTCTCTAATTGCAGCCCCAGTAGGAGAAGTTATTATGGCTATTCTTTGGGGGATAAGGGGTAATTTTTTCTTATGTTCTTCAGCAAAAAGCCCCTCGGCTTTAAGTTTTTCCTTTAATCTTTCGAAAGCCAGATAAAGCTCACCTTTCCCCGCTTCGACTATGGCCCGAGCATATAACTGATATTCTCCCCTTCTTTCGTATACTTGGATATCTCCTCTTACTTTTACTTTCATCCCGTCTTGAGGCATAAATCGTAAATTAAGGTTATTCCCTCTAAACATTACAGCCTTAATTTGACTATTCTCATCTTTAAGCACAAAATACATATGCCCCGAAGAATGCAACTTAAAATTAGAGATTTCTCCCAATACCCATACATCCTGTAGATTATCATCAGCCGCCAGAAGATTTTTTATATAGCTATTTATTTTAGAAACTGTATATATATTGGTTTCTTCATAATTATCCTTATAATTAATATTATCCATTATAAAATAAGCTATCTCCTCAAAAGCCACTAAAATTTTTTCTTAACTACTTATTTATTTCTTCTACTCTGCCCTGCAACAAAAACAGAAATTTATTTCTTATTTTTTTTCTCTATTTTACCTAAAACACCATTTACAAAACTAAACGAATTTTCGGTTCCATACTTTTTAGCCAGTTCTACTGCTTCATTAATAGAAACACTCCGAGGGATATCATCTCTAAATAAAATCTCGTAAATGGCTATTCTTAAAATATTTCTATCTATATTACCAATTCTTTCCAAAGACCAATTATCAGCGCCCCTTTTAATCACTTCGTTTATTTCTTTTAAGTTAGACATTACCCCTTTAACTATATCCAGGGTAAACTCTTTTACTTCTTCAGGAGTTTGGTTATTTTCTAAAATATATTTTAAACTATCTTCCATATTAGCATTTACTAAATCAATAGGGAATAATACCTGTAAGGCCAATTCACGAGATAATCTTCTTCCTCCCATTGCCGCTTTCCTCTATCTCCCTCCCTGTCCTCTTAAAACAAAAATTAAGTTTAAAGCTAATATCCGACAATAAATATTAGCTTTAAACTTTTAGATTACTTGAATGAACAAGTCAGAAGCAGCTAATTCTTTTCTGCTTTGAGTCTTTTTGGGGAATTGTATCCCCTGGATATGTAAGTTAATTTCTATGTTATCGATCCCGGTTTCTCTTAACAATTCATCCTTAATCTTATTTTGAATGTCCCAGGCTATATCCGGTATTCTTAAGCCATATTTAATTATAATAAACAAATCTACTAAAATATGGTTGTCTTTTACTTCTACTTTTATCTTTGGCGAAGTATTATTGTCGGCTATTTCTGCTTTCCCTGCCAACCTGTTGGTAATTTCTTTGGTCAAGGTTTTTCTATTTTCTACTATTCCTTTAACCTCCAGTAAATTTAAACTAACGATACTTTTAATCACTTCTTCTAAAATTTTAACTTCTCCCAGTTCAGTTTTAATAGTAAGCATTAATTGCTTCCTCCGCTATCATATATATAGGATATTATATTTCTTATACCAACCGTGTTTATGGTATATAGTAAGTTATTTATCAAGCTAAAAACTGTTTATACTCTTTCTATATATCTCTTTTCTCTGGTGTCTACTTTTATTATATCACCTTCTTTAATAAATAAGGGTACTTGAATTACTGCTCCCGTTTCTAAGGTGGCTGGTTTAGACGCACCAGATACCGTATTCCCCTTTACTCCCGGCACCGTTTGTATTACTTTTAAGTTTAAAAAGTTGGGTAATTCTACACCTATCATTGTTTCTTTCCAAAAGGTAATTTCTACATCTTCTCCTTCTTTGAGAAATTCCCCTACTTCACCTATTTGTTCTCGGGGCAAAGATAACTGTTCATAATTATCTTTATTCATAAAATAATAATTTTCGCCATCATTATAAAGATACTGCATAGTTTTCCGCTCAATTACTGCCTGTTCCATTTTCTCCCCCGCCCTAAAGGTCTTGTCTATAACCAAACCCGTCTTAACATCCTTCAATTTAGTGCGGACAAAAGCACCCCCCTTGCCCGGTTTTACATGGAGAAAATCGACAATGGTATATATTTCTCCATCAAGTTCAATAGTTAATCCTTTTTTAAAATCACTAGTAGAAATCAAGAATTATCTCCTCCGTTTATTCAGTCTATCTCATCTGTCTATATAAATTTTTCACAAAGTTCTTCGACTCTTTCTCTTACCTCTTCTTTTATCTTTTGCTCTTTTGTATTACTTAAAACCAGATCAATCATTTCGCCAATTTCTTCCATCTCCTTCTCTTTCATCCCCCGGGTAGTAACTGCCGGAGTCCCAATCCGGATACCACTAGTAATCATTGGTTTCTGGGGATCAAAGGGGATGGCATTTTTATTCACCGTAATCCCCGCCTCTTCTAAAGCCTTCTCTGCTTCTCTACCGGTAATCCCCTTATTCCTTAAATCTACCAGCATCAGGTGATTATCAGTCCCTCCAGAGACCAGATTATAACCTAACTCCTGTAGTTTGCTGGCCAGGGCCTGAGCATTCTGGATGATCTGTCTTTGATAGGCCTTAAATTCCTCAGTCATCGCCTCCTTAAAGCAGACGGCTTTAGCAGCAATTACGTGCATTAAAGGTCCACCTTGAATCCCGGGGAAGATAGTTTTATCGATAGCCGGGGCATAGGCTTCCTGACAGAGGATCAATCCTCCTCGAGGGCCCCTTAAGGTCTTATGGGTAGTAGTAGTAACAAAGTGACAATAGGGGATGGGACTTGGATGGAGGCCAGCCACCACTAAGCCGGCAATATGGGCGATATCGGCCATTAAGTAAGCTCCTACCTCATCAGCAATGGATCTAAAGAGGGAGAAGTCTATCTCCCGGGGATAGGCACTTGCCCCTGCTACAATCATCTTCGGTCTATTTTCCCGGGCCAACTCGCGTAAGGCCTCATAGTCAATCCTTCCGGTATCAGCGTTTACCCCGTAGGGGACTACCTTGAAGAATCTACCAGAGAAGTTTACTGGACTGCCGTGGGTAAGGTGACCACCATGAGAGAGGTTCATCGCTAAAATCGTATCTCCTACCTCTAAAACGCTGAAATAGACGGCCATATTGGCCTGTGAACCAGAATGGGGTTGGACATTGGCATGCTCAGCCTGGAATAACTCCTTGGCTCTTTCGATAGCTAAATTCTCTACGATATCAATGTAATGGCAACCGCCGTAATATTTCTTACCGGGGTAGCCCTCTGCATACTTATTGGTTAAGACTGAACCTTGCGCCTCCAGTACCGCCGGGGAAACGAAATTCTCCGAGGCAATCAATTCAATAGTATATTTCTGGCGATGCTCTTCGCCTTTGATGGCCTCATATATCTCCGAATCAACCTTTTTTAAGTTTTCCATATTCATTTTTTCTCCTTTTTTAATCAATGTCGCCTAAAGATTATTTTTATAAATTAAAGATTTTCGGGAACCAGGTCAATATTTCATAACCCTCCTCGGTTATTAAGGCTAAATCTTCTATCCTGACTCCACCAACTTCGGGCAAATATATACCGGGCTCGATAGTTATCACCATACCGGGCAAAAGGATTGTTTCCTCCTCGGGAGAAACTCGAGGCAATTCATGAATATCTAATCCTACTCCATGACCTGAACCGTGTCCAAAATACTTACCGTATCCTCTCTCTTTGATTAGACTTCGAGCAATAGAATCAATTTCCTTAGTTTTTACTCCCGGTTTTAAAGCTTTAAGGGCTTCTTCTTGAGCCTCTAAGACAATAGAAAATATTTCTTTCTGCCTTTCATTTTCTTTCCCCAGGATTATGGTTCGAGTAATATCCGAGTTATAGTTTTGATAATTTGCCCCGACATCAATAGTGATTAGCTCTCCCTCGTTAATCTTTTTCTCAGAGGGCTTCCCATGAGGCAAAGACGACCTTTCTCCCGATACTACAATTAAGTCGAAGGCTTCCCTTTGAGCCCCTTTTTTCCTCATAGTATAAGCTATCTCGTTAGCAATATCAACTTCTCTTATCCCTGGAGTGATGATTTCAAAAACTTCCTTTAAACTCTCAGTGGTTATCTGTGCCGCTCTCTTAATTTTGGTTATCTCTTCTTTCTCTTTAATCATTCTAATCTGCTCAATAAAATCTTCGGTGGGTATAAATTCTACCTGCGGAAGTCGTTCAGCATATTTTTTAAACTGAGCATAACTGATATTTTTACTCTCCAGAGCGATCTTATGGGTTTTATTTTCTGCTATTGTTTTTTCTAAGGCTGCTAAACGTGAATCTTTCTTTTGGGGTTCATCAATAACGATTTCGAAGTCGGGACTTTCTTTTTTTGCCTCTTCCGCATAGCGGGAGTCAGTGAATAAGAAACCCTTATCTTTAGTAATTAAAGCTTCCCCCTCTCCTGCAAAGCCAGTTAGATAATATAAATTTTTCCAACGGCTGATTAAAAATCCCTCTATTTCTTCTTTTTCCCTTTTAAGTTTTTCTCTAAATATTTCCAATCTTTCTTTAATCAAAGTCTTACCTCCCTATTTCCCCTGTATACTCACCTACCAGATCGTATTCTGAGGCCTCTACAATCTTTACTTTTATAAATTCTCCAATTCCTATCTGAATTTTATCTCTTTTATTCGCTTTATCCATCTTTATAAATACCTGACCATCTATCTCGGGAGCATCGTACTTACTGCGACCTATTAGAAAGGATTCTGTTTTATCGGTAACTATCTCCTCGATTAAAACTTCTATTTCTTTCCCCAGGTAAGAATTATTTATCTCCCGGGATATTTCCTGTTGAGTAAGCATTAACTTCTCTAAACGCTCTTCTTTTACAGGTTGAGGAATTTGCCGGGGAAAACTGCAGGCCAGGGTTCCTTCCTCTCGAGAAAAAACAAACGCCCCTAATTTTTCGAATCTTGTCTCCTGCACAAAATTTAATAGTTCCTCAAAATCACTTTCTGTCTCTCCCGGAAATCCTACCATTAATGTTGTGCGTAAAGCTAAATGGGGTATTCTTTCTCTTAATTTTTTAATTAAAGATATGGTAGACTCTCGGCTTATTAGTCGATTCATTTTTCTTAAAATTTTGTCATTGATATGTTGTAAAGGTAAATCTAAATAAGGGCATATCTTAGGATAGCTGGCTATTACTTCGATTAATTCTTCAGTATAATGAGCCGGATGAGTATATAATAACCTGATCCATTTTAAATTTTTTAAGTCCAGAAGGGATAATTTCTTCAGTAACTCCGCCAATTTATACTCTCCGTAGAGATCAATTCCGTAGGCCGTAGTGTCCTGGCCGATTAAAATTATTTCACCAAGATTCTGTCTCTCCTCAAGCGCTTTCACTTCTTCCAGGATATCTTCCATCTTTCTACTGCGAAAATTCCCTCTTATTTCAGGAATTAGACAATAGGAACAATTATTCTGACAGCCTTCTGATATCTTGATATAGGCGTAATATCGAGGGGTTAAAATAGTTCGAGGGGTATGATGGTTGTAAAGGAATTGAGGCTGAGGAGATACCTGGTAGATAGTCTGTCTCTGTCCTTGTCCCATTCTTTTTATTACCGCATCAATCTCCAGTAAATCTCCCACTCCCAGAAAGGCATCCACTTCCGGAAGTTCTTGAATTAAATTATTTTCTCTATATCTTTGAGGTAGACAGCCGCTTACCAGGAGATATCTTATCCGGCCTTCTTTTTTTAGCTTTGCCAATAGAAGAATCTCTTCAATAGATTCCTCTACCGCCTCTCTTATAAAACTGCAAGTATTTATAATTACTATATCGGCATTCTCCATCTCTTCCGTTATAATATAGCCGCTCTCTCTTAACTTTCCACAAATTACTTCGGTATCAACTAAATTTTTAGGACACCCCAAAGATTTAATGCCAATTCGCATAATATATAATTTTTTGTCCCTTCATAATATAGTATATAGTATATAGAATATAGAATATAGAATATAGAATATAGCGTTTATCGTACAGGATAAACTACTCTATATTTTATTATCTAAAAAACCTGTATCTCTGCTTATTCTCTATATCAATGGCTTTTACGTGCTCTTCTACTACTTCGGGTGGGCTTAACCTGACTAAAGCCATAAAGCACAAAACGGCAATGATAATATCTTCAAGAAAACCTAAAAAGGGAAGTAGAAAATCGGGTATTAAATCAAAAGGAGATAAGATATAGACTATTGCTCCATAGACTAATAATTTAGCATAAAAAGGGACTCTTTTATCTTTGAGCAATCTTAAAGACAACTTTATAAAATTAGGTATATGGAAAATTATCCGGGCAAAATCCTGTTGTCTTTTCAATCTTCTGTTCGGATCTTTTTCTTTGACCATTTAACTTTTTCCCTTTTAACTCAAAGGCACCTTCTATGTTATCATCAATTATAATATTGTTTTGCTAATTTTAACATAGTTACAAGTTAAGCGTCAATTAATTAGTGCGTCACAAAAAATCCTGAAACAGATAAAAGCTTGTCTAAAAAAATAATCCCAAATAGACCTTTGATTTTTTTACAATCCTTGATCTATTCAGGATTATTTTAATCAATTTTCTGGCTCAGAAAGAACCGTCCCCTGCGACAATTCGCCATTTTAATAACGAGTTATAGTGATTATATTGCTTAATCTTGAACCACATTTTGCTGAAACATTAGCATTATTGTTATTCGCGGGTAAAGTTAGTATGGTTTGTGCTATCCCA
>DFYM01000007.1 GCA_002383355.1 Candidatus Immundihabitans aquiphilus
TCCACAACTTTTGATTATAACTCGATTATTGGTTAATAACCTCTCATTTATTCTAAACTTTTCTTTCTACAATAACAGTAATGGCCTGACCACCTCCTCCACAAATAGTTACTAATCCATACCTAGATCCCTGCCTCTTCATTTCATAAAGTAAGGTTGCCAATCTCATCGTACCAGTTGCTCCTATAGGATGACCTAAAGATATCCCTGAACCATTAACATTTACCTTCTTTTCACAATCTTCTTTGGAGAGACCCATCATTTTTGCATCAGCAAGTGTTTGACAGGCAAAGGCTTCTTGTATCTCAATTAGATCTATTTGTTCAATTTTGAGATTTGCTTTATCAAGAGCTTTTTTTACTGATAAGGGAACAGCGGTATAAGTAAGGGTAGGATCATCTGCACTCACTGCAAAGGATTTTAAATAACCTAAAATTTCTATTCCTAATTCTTTAGCTTTCTTTTCAGAAGTTAATAGTGCTACAGCAGCCCCATCATTTTCAGTTGATGAATTCCCCGCAGTACAAATACCATCAGGATATACCGCAGGTAATTTAGCAAGTGTCTCTAAGGACGTATCTCTCCTAGGTGTTTCGTCTAGATCAAAAACTAAAATTTCATCTCTTTTCCGAGTAATAGAAACAGGAATGATCTCTTCCTTAAATTTCCCCGAATCAATAGCCTTAATTGCTCTTTGGTGACTTCTTAATGACCACCTATCAGCTTCATCACGTGAAACATTTTCTCTTTTTGCTGCAATCTCTGCCCATGACATCATAGAATTAAGTTCTCCAAATCTTTCTATAGGTTGAGACATTGGTCTCGCTCTTTGTATTCTATCGTAAAAGGGAATACCCCATAAAGATAAATATCCATGACCTTTTGGAATAAATCCATATTTCGAATCAGAAAATCCACCCATTCCCCACTTAATAAATTGACCCGGTATATAAAATTCTGCCTGACTCATATTTTCAGCTCCACCAGCTATTACAAATTCAGAATTCTCTGTTTGGATTTCCATAGCTCCATACCAAATTGATTGAAGACCAGAACAACAGCGCCTATCCAAGGTTACCCCAGTAATTTTTACAGGCCAACCAGCGTCAAGTAAAGCTACCCGAGCAAGATTTGCACATTCCCCATTTTGATAAGCTTGTCCCATAATAACATCGTCTATCAGATTGGATTCAATTTTCGCTTTTTTTAATACTCCTTCGAGGGTTAATGCAGCAAGTTTAAAAGCGGGTGTGTCTCGTAAAATACCACCATATTTACCAATAGGTGTTCTTACTATGCTACTTATAACAACTTCTTTCATTTATTAAGTAGGACCTTCCTTTCATAAAAAGGTAAATAATACAATCTATTTAAATATCCACCTATATTACTGGGTTATAGTATATTTAATTTCTCAGCTTCTTTTTTTAAATCTTCTCTAAACTTAGGATGTGTTATCGCTATTAAGGATTTTGCCCTTTCCCGAACACTTTTATTTTTTAAATGAGCTACACCAAATTCTGTAACTACATAGTCCACATCATTACGAGATGTAGTAATAAATGTCCCGGCATTAATACCACAAACAATTCGAGAGATTTCTCCGTTTTTGGCTGTTGAAGGAAAAGTAATAATACTTTTTCCATCTTTTGCTAAATTTGCTCCACGTACAAAATCAACCTGCCCTCCTACTCCGCTAATTTGCATATAATCAATAGCTTCAGAAGCTACCTGACCAAACAAATCAACTTGTAAAGCAGAATTAATTGAAACCATTTTATAATTTTGAGCAATTATATTAGGATTATTGGTATATGAAACAGGAGCTATCATAATCATCGGATTATCATCTACAAAATCGTACAATTTTTTAGTACCTATTAAAAAGGTAACTACTATTTTCCCTGGCATAAATGTTTTTTTACTACAATTTATTATTCCTGCTTCAACTAAATCAACAACCCCGTCAGAAATCATTTCAGAATGAATCCCTAAATCTTTTTTATGTCTTAAAGTACCCAGAACTGCATCTGGAATAGTTCCAATACCTAATTGTAAAGTTGTTCCATCATTAATTAAATCTCCAATAAACCCCCCTATTCTAGACGAAATATCACCGTCTTCTGAAACACTTATTTCAGGTAAAGGAGAGTGGTTTTCTATTAAATAGTCAATTTTACTAACATGGATAAAGGAATCCCCATGCACACGAGGCATATAATTATTTATTTCTGCAATAACCATCTTAGAACAATCAGCTGCTTTCCTTGCCACATCGACGCTTACTCCTAAACTGCAAAACCCACTACGATCTGGAGTAGATACTTGAATACAGGCTACATCGGGAACTCCTTTTGGTGAGAAATACTTTTCAATATATTCAGGTTGTTCAGAAAAGAAACAAGGAACATAATCTGCTCTTCCCTCCTTAATGGCTATTCTGACATCTTTGGTAGAAAATAAGGAAATGTATCGAAAATACTTCTCCATTCCAGGAGTAAGAAGTTCAGTAGAACTAAATAAGGTGCCTTGGATAATGGTTAAAGGTTTTAAGCGCTCTCGTTGATTAACCAGTTCTTTTTCGATAGCTTTGGGCTGGCCTCCAAAAGCTCCCATAAATATATAACTTCCTGGTTTAATTTTTTCTATTGCTTCTTTTGTACTTAATAACTTTTTTTTATAATGTGTTTCCCAGTTCATTTTGTTCCTTTCTTCTATATAATATTTTTATTCCAAAGTAGTTCTATAAACATGCAATATGTAATGTACTTAAAACTGCCTCTTGTCACCTTAAATTTCATTTTTACTTTAAAAAACATTAATATAAAAATAATTTCTGAAAAATGCTATTCTGGAGTTCACAACTATTAATTTTTTAATATTAATTTGTTTCCTTAATTTATTACCCCCCAAAGAAAAATGGTGATATAACAATTCTATCTCCATCCTGGACTTGTTCCTTAAGATCAACTACCTTCCCATTGCGAATTATAACCATCGGAATTTTATTTTCCAAATTTATCTTTGTTAATAATTCCTCAATAGCAACAGGTTGAGGAAGCTCTAAATCTCTCTCCCCAAACCCAGTTTTATAAATTAAGTGACTTATTATCTTTAGTTTAATTTTTATCATTTAAGAAGTAGTATAATTATAATGCTTTGGATTTTTCTATATTTTCTTTATTTCATTTAAGAGAAGTATATTTCTCTAATTCGATCATTTCTTCTTCTAGATCCAATTCTTTCATGCTCTGTTTCTTAGGAATTCCTCTACTATCCCATTTTCGCATTTCATAATAGTAGTCAAGTAATTGTTCATATTTTTCTTTTTCTAATACCTTACCTATAATAATACCTTTTTTGTCCGCATTCTTAGGATCAAACCATATTTCAGGTGGAGAATCCCAATTTCTATCCCAATTGGGGTTCTCCCGAACCCAGAAAGCTCTATACAAAGAATATATTCTATCTGATACCTTCTCAAAATCATGCATGTTATAATTTAATCCAGTAGCATTATTAAAACATTGTATATGATAATCTTTATTTAATTGTACTTCTACCCAAGGCAACCTACAGGCAATAATAGTTTCGAAAAGACCCATTCTAATTCTTTGTAATCTAATAACTTCTTCTGCTTTATCTTTTCCATAAGAGTCCCGAACGGTTTTGGTAAGTTCATAAAGAATAATCCAGGCTTCTTTATGATGAGCACCAATAGATGATGTACTGAAAGCAAGGGCCATACCAGGGACGAATTTACAATTATAAGCTGAAATCTCTAGCCCCTTAATTTGCATGGCATAGGCCTCCGATTTATTTGCAATTTGTTTAGCCATCCTCTTTGTGCCTAAAGCAAGTAGTTTACCTTCATCTTCCTGATAGGCTATCTTCTTTAGAAGTTCCTTTGCTTTCTCAGGTTCTCCAAATTTAAAACTACCTTGAATTGCTCTTTGTTCAATAGCATCAGCGTAAAAGGCTAATACTCCACCCGCGGAAATAGTATCTAACCCATAATCATCACAAAGATAATTTAAAGAAGCCACTTGAGGCAGGTCAAAAATCTCCAGATTGCTTCCTAACATTCCAATGTTTTCATAATCCACTTCTGCCAATTTTTTCTCTTTATCCAGAATCGCAATTCCACAATGCATTGAGCAATTGGGACAACCATAGGTAGCAACTCTAGCTTCACTCACTCTCTGTCCATCTATCTTCCAAGCATTCTCATGAAAAGTCTTTCTCATATTTTTTACTGGCAAAGCTGCTACTTCGTTAAGCCAACTCAGGATTCCAGTAGTTCCTTGGATTGACCATCCAACTTCTTTATCAAGCTCCCTTTCCTTTCTTAACCCTTCAATACCAATTTTTTTCAATCCTTCTGGATTAGCAATTGCTATTTCTTTAGTACCCTTCACTACAATTGCCTTTAAATTCTTGGAACCCATTACAGCACCTATTCCAGGCCTTCCCCCTGCTCTTCCTTCCATACTACGTATTATTGAATAGAGAACTTTATTTTCCCCAGCTTGACCTATAGTCAGAATCCCTACATTTCTGCTATATTTAGCATAAAGCCAATTTAATGTATCATAAGTTCCTTTACCCCATATTTCCTCAGCAGAAAAAAACATTACCTCATCATCTATTATATATATATAGAGAGGTTTAACTGCTTTACCCTCAATTATCAAAAAATCATATCCCGCTTTTTTTAGTTGGATAGCTACTCTCGATCCTATGTTACCGTCACCAAGACCTCCTGTTAAAGGAGATTTTGCTCCAACCTGAACCTTCCCTGTATTAGGAGCAATAACACCGGAAATAGGCCCTAAAGCTATTACTAATTTATTTTCAGGACCTAAAGGATCAATGCCCGGCTTTAGTTCGTCCCATAAAATTTTGGTAACGAATCCTTTCCCACCTATCCATTTTTTAGCAAACTCTTCACTATATTTCTGTCTTTTTACATCTTGTTTTGTTAAATTTACTCTTAAATAATTTCCGGACCATCCTTCCACTTTTTACTCTCCTTTCCTTCGCTCTATGGTATAACGAATGATTTATGAATAATAATAAAGCCAATCTACTACTATATTTAATATTATTACTTATATTTTAATTATAGTATCTTTTGGTAGGGGAAAATATACCCTACCAAAAGATACTTTTCTAATAAATGTCGCGTTGAAATTGTAAATTAAAATTTAAAAATAATAATTCTTCTTTGCTTTATTTCCCTCTTTTTAATTCTCCTGTGGCAGCTTCTTTAGGAAATACTACTACCTGTTCTCGGTTCTGCCATTGAATTATCAACATAGGAGGTTGCCATTGATGATACTTAACTGTGCCGGGTTCTAATCCAAATTTAACAACTCCACTGGCAACTTCAAGTTCAGTTTCCTCTAAAGCTTTTACAATCTCTTCTCCATCAGCAGATCCTGCTCTCTCAATTGCATCAGCAGCTATTAATAAAACATTATAAATCGATCTTGATTTATAATCAGTAGGTTCTCTATTAAATTTCTTAGCATAATCCTCTCTGAATCTTTTTGCTACTTCTGTTAATTCTACTTTAGAATGCATTGCTGACACGAAACACTCTAATTCTCCTGCCTCCCCAACATTTTCCCAAAATTCAGGCCATAGACTTGGAGGACCTGCTCCTTCTAATATCAGAGCATTTGCTGGGCTTAAGCCAACTTCATTAGCTTGAGCTATAAAATCATGAACACCAAATCCATAGATATAAGCTAATATAAGATCAGGTGCATAATCTATTATTTTATTAAGTTCTGTATAATATTCTTGGCTTTCCACTGCTGTAATAATGGAATTATAAGGTATTCCCTCTTTTTGTAAGCCTTCTTCTGATAATTTTTTTATTCCTAGCCCCCAGTCAGTATTTTCTGCAACAATCATTATTTTCTTGAAATCCTCAGCAACTATCCACTGGATAATATTATCTACCACCCCACTATTACAAGGACCTGCTCTAAATATCCACTTATATCCTTTACTGGTAACTTCGTCAACCCATGCCTCAGCAATAATAAAAGGAACTTCGTATCTGTTTGCTATTTCTATTTCTGCTAGCGCACAGGAACTATGGCTTTCTCCTACTACAATGGAAACTTTATCACGTGTGATGAGTTTCTCGATAGCAGAAGCAGCTTTTTCTGGGACTCCTCCAGTATCTTCAAAAATAACTTCAACTTTTTTGCCTAGAATCCCACCTTTGGTAGTATTTATATAATCTAAAGCTAATTCAATTCCCTCTTCAAATGCTACACCAGTTGCTGCCGCAGGACCGGTACGAGGACCTACCACACCTATTTTTATAGTCTCTTCTTGTGCCATTATAGATATCGAAGATATCAAAAGCATTGTTATCACGAGAGAGATAAAAATAGAAAAAAATCTCTTCTTTAACATCCTATTTCCTCCTTTTATTTTACAAATTTACTAACTTACTGAAATATAAATTTTCGACTCACTCCTATTTTTAGTCTATAAAATTTTCACCTCCTTCTGACCATTAAATTACTATCAAATAACTATAAACCTAAATATGCTTTTCTTATCTCTTTATTTTTTATTAATTCACTTGACTTGCCACTTAGGGTAACCTTCCCCGTTTCTAAAATATAACATCTATCACTATTTTTTAAAGCAAGGTCAACATTCTGTTCCACTAACAAAACAGTTATCTTTCTTCTTCGCAATTCTTTTATAACTTCAAAGACTTCTTGAGTTATTTTTGGAGCTAGTCCTAATGAAAGTTCATCTACCAAAAGAAGCTTGGGTTCTAGCATCAATGCTCTCCCTATTGCCAACATTTGTTGCTCTCCGCCACTCAGCAGACCCGCACTTTTATTTGCCCTGGTTTTCAAGATTGGAAATAATTCATATATCCATTTAATATTTTTAGCGAAATTAACTCTGGCTCGCCTCGGATAACTTCCTATTTCTAAATTTTCATATACCGACATATTTTTAAAAATCCTTCTTCCTTCAGGAACCCAAGCTATGCCCATTCTCGCAATTTCATAAGAAGGTTGATTACTAATTTCCTTATTAAAAAATTTAATATTTCCAGATTTAGGAATTAGTAAACCTAAAATAGTCTCAATCAAAGTGCTTTTACCACTGCCATTAGCCCCAATAACCGCTACAATTTCGCCTTCTTCTACATTAAGCGATACGTCCCACAGAACATGAATTTCGCCTCTAAAAATATTAAGTTTTATAACCTCAAACATCTGTATCTCCCAAATATGCTTCTATAACTTTTGGATCTCTGGCTACTTCAATAGGTTTACCTTCACTTATTTTTTCACCATTATCAAGTACGATAATTCTCTCAGCTATTTCCATAATAACCCCCATAACATGTTCAATCCAAAATTGAGTTATTTCAAACTCATTTTTCATTCTCTCAATTAATTTTACGGCATCCCGAATTTCAGTATTATTCAATCCAGCAAATACTTCATCTAATAACATTATCTTAGGATTAGTTGCTAAAGCTCTGGCTACCTCAAGCCTTTTTTTTTGAATTAAATTTAAATTTTTAGCCAATATATTCCCATAATTATCTAAGTCTACAAATTTTAGGAATTTTTTTGCTTCTTTTAATTTCTCATTGCTGTTATGTATTTTTTCTTCTCTCCCTATAATACTAACCATAATATTTTCTAGGCAAGTTAATTCCGGAAAAGGCCTTGGTATTTGAAATGTTCTAGCAATTCCTTTACGGCACAGCTGGTGTGAATTAAGATTAGTTACATTTTCATCATCTAGATAGATACTACCTTTATCAGGACGGTAAACTCCTGCAACAACATTAAAAAGAGTAGTTTTCCCAGCACCATTAGGGCCAATTAATCCAACTATTTCTCCCTCTTTAATCCCAAAATTAACTTCTTTTAAGGCTGTAACTCCTCCAAAAGATTTAGAGATATTTTCTCCCTTAAGTTTCCACATAAAAAACCTTTCTTTTTAGACATTTAATAAATTTATAAAAATGAGCTAAAATTGTTTCTTATATTTTATATTTATTAGCTAATATTAATAGTCATATTTAGACTGTGTTTCTATTTTTAAAGGATCTGTTTTACTTTGAGTTATTTTTCGGTATAACCCTACAATTCCTCCAGGAGCAAATTTAATCACTAAAAGACTAATAACACCAAATAATAATAAATGAAATTTCCCAAAAATTCTTATATATTCTGACAATACTTGTAAAAAAACTGCTCCAGCAATAGGTCCACTTAAAGTACCCATACCTCCAATGATAGTCATTGCTAATATCATAAACATTTGACTCAAAGAAGACATTTCTGGTGTAATTAAAAGTAGGTAATGACCATATAATCCCCCTGCAAAACCTGCTATGGCACTACTGATTGTAAATGCAATGACTCGTACCTTAACTGTATCAATACCAATTGAAGAGGCAGCTAATTCATCATTTAGAACTGATTTAAACTTTAGTCCATGATCTGATTTAATCAACTTAGCTAAAAAAAATATAATAATAAACGTAACTAATAGCATTATGTAAAAATAAGCTGTCTTTGAATAAAAACCCAATAAATTGGGAACCTCTAACCCCATTGTTCCTCGGGTAATTTCATATTCATTTTTAATAATAATATGAACAATCTCCGAAAAACCAAGGGTTGTTAAAGATAGATATATACCTCCCATTTTTAAACATAACAGCCCCAATCCTAAACCAAATATTGCTGCAATAACTGAACCAAATAAAAGCGTTATTAAAGGAGATATGCTCATTTGAACAGACAAAATACCTGAGATATAAGCACCTATAGCAGCAAATGCGGCATGGGCAAAAGAAACTTGTCCAGTATAACCCGCTAGTAAATTCCAACTAGATGCCATAATAACGTAAAACAAGGTCAGAATCGCAACGTGTAACCAATAGTCATCAAGTAGAAAAGGAAGACAAACCACAATTCCTAAGAAAATGACCAATAATAAATTTTTGTTACTCTTTTTCAAATTAATCCTCTCTTATCATTCTTTATTTAATTGTTGTCCCAAATAATCCTGATGGTCTAAATAAAAGTATTAGAATTAATATAATAAATCCAAAGATATTTCTATATCCTGATGAAATATACGCTACCCCGATATTTTCAATAATACCTAACAATAATCCTCCTATAACACAGCCTTTAAAAGATCCCATACCTCCCAATACCACAACAACAACTGAAGTTAATCCTATTCCCACACCCCCCATCGGAGTCACTCCAAAAATTGGTGAAATTATAGCGCCTGCTACACCGGCAAGGGCTACTCCAAAACCAAAAGAAAACGAATTTACTTTATCACAATTTATTCCCATTAAAGAGGCAACTTCACGATCTGCAGAAATAGCCCGAACTATCTTACCAAACCATGTTTTATTCATTACTATAAAAAAAAGAATCAAAAGCAAAACTGCAACGATAAACGTAATAAGTCTCTGGCTGCTATAGTAGAATAAATCTAACACATTAATCGATCCTATTATCCAACTCGGTGGTTTTTTGGGATATGGTCCAAAAATAATTAAAGCAATATTTTGTAAAACAATAGATAATATAAAAGTTATAATCAGAGAGTCCATAAGATTACCATAAGTTGAATGAATGAGGGTTTTTTCTACTAAAAAGCCTATCCAAAAAATTAATCCTAATGATAAAAGTATTGCTATTAATGGACTAAACCCTAAGGATCTGCTAAAAAAATAACTGAAATAAGCACCGAATATATAAAATTCTCCATGAGCAAAGTTCATCACATTCATAGCTCCTAAAATTAGAGATATCCCCAGTGCTGATAAAGCATAGATAGTTCCTATTACTATCCCATTAAATATATTCACAAAGAGGGAAGACATACTGCAAATTTCTCCTTAATATTTTTTCGACCTGTTTAATCTGAATTGTTAATCAACTACTTTACCTGGTAAAGTAGTTTAAAGTCCTTTCTCAATCTCTAAAAAAACTTCTTTCAAAATATCAACAATTTTATCAATCTCCTGTTCCTGAATTATATAAGGCGGAGCAATTATAATCCCATCTCCATTTATTCCATCAACCATCCCTGTTGTTGTAGAGTAAATATACAATCCTTTTTCAAAACTTTTCTTCTGAATCTTTTCTTTTAATACAAATTTTCTAGGAAAAGGAATTTTGCTATCCTTATCTTTTACAAATTCGATTCCTATCATTAATCCCTTTCCTCTTACGTCACCTATAAAGAAAAATTCTTCTTTCAGCTCTTCTAATTTTTCATAGAGATATTTACCCCTTGCTGCACTTTTTTCAACCAGATCATGCTTTTCCATATAATTTAAAACTGCTAATCCTACTGCAGATGATACTGGATGATGGGAAAATGTATATCCATGAACAAAATTTTCACTCTTTTCTTTTATTACATCAACTATTTCTTTTTTAACTGCCATTGCAGCTAAAGGAACATAGCCACCTGAAATACCTTTACCCATAGTTATAATATCTGGGACTACCTCCCAATGGTCTATAGCAAACCATTTTCCAGTTCTACCATAACCACTCATTACCTCATCTGCAATAAAGAGAATATTATATTTATCACATATTTCCCTTATAATTCGATAATATTCTTTTGGAGGAACAACAGCTCCCAATGTACTACCAATTATAGGTTCTGCAATAAAAGCAGATATTGTTTCAGGCCCTTCTAATTCAATTGTTTTTTCTAAAAATCTTGCACATAGGATTTTACATTGAGGATAAGTTTTTTCAAAAGGACATCTATAACAATAGGGAGCTGGGATATGGGGAAAATCTAATAACAAGGGGAGATAAGGTTTTCTAAAACTGACTTTACCCATCATAGATAAAGAGCCCAAAGTACTTCCGTGATAACTAAACCAACGACCAATTACTTTATATCTTTGTGAATTTCCCAAACTTAGTTGATATTGTCTTGCTAACTTTAGGGCAGTTTCATTTGCCTCCGAACCACTTCCAACAGGATATATTTTATCAATACCCGAAGGCAAAACTTTCGCTAACTTCTTAGTAAATTCTTCTATTGCCAAAGTGGTAAACTGACTCCCATGGACATATGCAATTTGTTCGGCTTGTGCTTTAGCTGCTTCAGCAATTTCTGATATACCATGACCTATTGTTACACAAAGGGGTCCGCCTGTTCCATCAATATATTTATTACCTTCCTGGTCATACAAGTATATACCTTCCCCCCTAACACAAAGCGGTAAATTCCCATCTAACTTTCTATAGAAAACATTCCCATCTGGATATTGATACATTGTTTTTTCCTCCAATTCATACTTTTATATCTTCTACTTATGAATTCATCACAATTTTATATATACAAATTTATTAATTAACTATAATTCTAATTTAAAAGAAATTTTTTCAGCTACTTGAATAAGTTTAGGAATATATTTCTGTTTCAATTCTTCAAGGGATACTCTTGCTGATGACATTGAAATATTAATTGCTGCTATTACCGATCCTTTTGCATCATATATAGGTGCACCAGCGGAAAGTAAACCAATTTCTAATTCTTGATTATTTATTGCATAGCCATTCTCTTTTATGCTTAGTAATTCCTTTTCTAAAACATCTAAATTCGTAATTGTATTTGGAGTATATGATCTCAACTCTCCCTCTTTCAAAATTTTCTTTACTTCAGAAAAAGGTTTATAAGCCAACAAAACTTTTCCAAGACAAGTACAATATGCGGGTAATTTAGTACCTATAGTTAAATTAGTGCTCATCCATCTTTTTGTTGCTGACCGTGCTACATAAACAATATAAAAACCGTCTAAAACTGCAATACTGGCAGACTCTTGACATTGACGGGCAAGTTCTTCTACGTAAGGAGTGGCAATATCTGTGAATCCTAATCCTTTAAGAGCAGTAAATCCTAAATCTAATACCTTAATTCCTAATTTATAACCTTTAGAGTGTTCATCTTTGGTTATATAGTCTAAATCTTGAAGAGTAGATAAATAGCGGAATATAGTAGATTTAGCAATATTGAGTTGGTTAGTTAAATCAATGAGCCTTAAAACAGGTTTATCAGGAGTAAAACATTTTAATATTTCTAATCCACGAATTAGAGATTGTGATCTACTTTTTGAATTTAGTTTCATTCTGCATAACCTTTTTTCATTTGTTATTTTTATTATACATCATTTTCTCATAAAGTCAATAATTCAAATTGCCTAATCAAAAATATTCTAAAAAATATCTAATAATATAAAATAAATGGAATAACTATTTCACAAAAAAGTTTTTAATTTTGAATTATAAGCTTTTTATCTTATAATATAATTAAAAGTGATAAAAAAACAAAACTAGATTCTCAACGCTAAGGGTGCGCCTGGAGGAAAATAAAAAGTATTTGACTTTTTAGAGTAAGCCCATAAAATAGAGCTATTAAATACCAATATAATCATATATAATTGTACGATAGGCACCATAATATACTAACTATACATACTACCTTAACAGCAGCACATCATTGTGGAACATCAACAATAACAAAGGTGCAGATATTGTATTGTCTAATTATAAATTAAGGAGGATAAAAAATGACTGCTATAAGTAAAAAAATTGATCTCTATCAGGAAGCTACATCTACGGAGCAATATTTTTACCTGCATAATGGTACACCACTGAAAAGTCTGGCTGAACTAATCGACCAATTAGCTAATATTAACGAGGAATTGTTTAACTATCACGTCCAGGAAAAGAACAATGATTTTGCTAACTGGATACGGGATGTGTTTGGAGCAAAAGAATTAGCCAGAAGAATATCGATGTCTCGTTCTCCCCAGGGGATGTTAAAATCAATTAATAAATATTTAGAATCATAATTCATTTTGTAAATCT
>DFYM01000069.1:0-31247 GCA_002383355.1 Candidatus Immundihabitans aquiphilus
AGGGGAAGTATCCCCTGAATATCTTTTGGCAAAGAGCGAAGGTTTAACATATATTCAAACCAAAATTAGGAAGGAGCATTTATATGAAAGGAACAATTTTTAGCGGGATGCGTCCAACGGGTAGACTACATCTGGGAAACTATTTGGGTGCTTTAGAAAATTGGGTAAAACTTCAAAAAGAATATCACTGTTTTTTTGGAGTGGTAGATTTACATGCCTTAACTACCGGCTATGAACAAACTGCGGAATTAAAAGAAAATATTAGAGAGATGCTCATAGATTGGTTTTCCGCCGGTATTGACCCGGAAAAGAGTACGGTGTTAATCCAATCCTATGTTCCCGAACATGCAGAACTACATTTGCTCTTTTCGATGATTACTCCTTTACCCTGGTTAGAAAGAAACCCGGTTTTAAAAGAGCAGGTTCGAGACCTGGGATTAAAAGACAGTATAAATTATGGTCTCCTAGGATACCCCGTTTTAATGGCTGCGGATATTTTAATTTACAAAGCCAATGTTGTACCGGTTGGTGAAGACCAAGAGCATCATATAGAATTGGCTCGGGAAATCGCCAGAAGATTTAATAGCCTTTATCAGAATATTTTCCCTTTGCCACGAATAAAATTAACTAAGATACCTCGAGTCCCTGGAATTGACGGGAAGAGGATGAGTAAAAGTTTAGGAAATACCATATCTATTTCTGACTATCCGGAAGTAATTGCTGATAAGGTTAAATTGATGATTACTGATACTCAGAAGATAAAATTAACCGATCAAGGGCATCCCGATGTATGTACCGTATTTACTTATCAAAAAATATTTAATCCAGTTCAAAGTGAGGAAATTTCGATGGAATGCCAGGCAGGAAAATTAGGGTGTGTAGAATGTAAAAGAGTTTTAGCCGAGGCCTTATCTCATAAATTTGAAGAATTTAGAGAGAGAAGAAAATATTTTGAGGAAAACCCGGAAATAATTAGAGAGATAGTGGTAGAAGGGAGCAAAAAAGCCAGAAAAGTAGCTCAACAAACCCTGGAGGAAGCAAAAAAAGCTATGAAAATGATTTATGATTAATTAGTATGAATAACCGAGAAATAAAATTTAAAATAAAACTGGAAGGATTTGAAGGTCCGGTTAAGGATTTACTAAAAGGTATAAGAGAAAATAGAAGGGATATTAATCAAGTACCTTTAGTAGAAATAATAAATCAATTTGAGGAATTTCTTCTTAAAAATAAAGGTTTTATCGATGTAAACTTGGCAGGCGAAGCTATTACCGATTTATCGATGCTCTTAAAACTAAAATCTGATCAAGTTTTGCCGAAGCCGAAAAGCAAGGAAGAGGAAGGGGAAGATAATCAGGAGGAAGAGCAAGAAGAAAAGGAGAGAGTTTTAGAAAACAAAGATATTTACCTTAAGGAATACCACCTCTATCAAAAAATAGTTAAATACTTGGAACAGAGAAAATTTTATCAAGCTGATATTTATTTCCCCTTTAGTAAAGGCGAGAATAAAGAAAATAAGGTCGAAATTCAAGGAGTGGATCTAACTGACCTTTTAGTGGCTTTAGAGAAAGTTTTAAAAAACAAGAAAAAAGAAGAGTTTATCGCTATTAAAAAGAGGACCTTTACTGTAGCTACTAAAATGGAAGAGATACTAGAGAGATTAAAATACCGTAAAGAAGGTATATCCTTCGATTGTTTTATGGAAAATACCTCTAACAAATTAGAAATCATCGTTATCTTTCTTGCCTTATTAGAACTTATATATCTTAAAAAAATTACCTGCCATCAAGAAGAAAATTTTGGTGAGATTATATTTTATTCTCGATAGCCCAGGAACTTCGAAGAAATTCTAAGACTAAGATAAAGGATTTATCCCATGCATTTATCATTTGGCGAGAAAGGAGATGTTTTAGATTCAAAAAAGAAATAAATAATTTTTCTGAATGGAAGAATATAATAGAATGCTTATTATTTGTATCCGATAGCCCTTTAACCAGAGATAAAATTAGAGAAATTACTGGACTAGAGAAGAAAAGCATTGATTTAGCTCTGAAAGAATTAATTTCTGACTACCAAAATTCTGATAAACCGTTTAAAATATACGAAATTGCCGGGGGATATAAATTAGGAACCAAGCCCCAATACGCTAATTGGGTAAGAAAAATATCAGAAAATAAGAAAAAAGTTTCCTTATCCAAAGCTGCCTTAGAAACTTTAGCTATTATTGCTTATAATCAGCCAGTAACCCGCTTAGAAATCGAAAAAATAAGAGGTGTAGACAGTTCCGCGGTGATATTTAATTTGCTAAAGCACAAGTTCATAAGAATATGTGGAAGAAAAAAAGTTCCCGGTAATCCCTTGTTGTATAAGGTGACTGATCTATTTTTGCTCCAATTTGGTTTAAAAAAACTTTCCGACCTTCCTAAATTTTCGGAAATAGGAATTGACTGAAATGCAGGAAAGATTGCAAAAATATTTATCCCGGGTGGGTATTGCCTCTCGAAGAAAGGGAGAAGAACTCATCCTTCAAGGACAGATAAGAGTAAATAACCAGTTAGTAACTAGATTAGGGACTAAAATAGACCCCCAAAAAGATGTAGTAGAAGTAAAGGGGAAGAAAATAAAATTTATAAGACAACAAAAGTATACTTATATCTTGTTGAATAAGCCAAAAGGGTATTTAACCTCTTTGTACGACCCCTATCAGCGGCCAACTATATTAGACTTATTACCTGGTGTTAAAGAAAGAGTTTATCCAGTAGGCCGTTTAGATTATAATTCAGAAGGGTTATTACTTTTAACTAATGATGGAGAGATAACCTATACTCTTACCCATCCTTCCCATAAAGTTGAAAAAACTTATATAGTTAAGGTGAAGGGAATCCCTTCTGACGAAAAATTGAAGCTATTATCCCAGGGCGTGGTGCTGAAAAATAATTACCAGATTTTACCGTGTAAAATTTATCGCTTGCAAACTACGAAAGAGAATACAGTTTTAAAAATAAAAATAAGAGAAGGAAAAAAAAGACAGATTAGAAAGATGGGAGAATACCTAGGCCATCCGGTTATAGAATTAAGAAGAATTCAAATGGGGCCTCTTCAACTAAAGGGCTTAAAACCTGGGGAATATAGATATTTAAAGCAAAAAGAAATTGAAAGTTTGAAGGAAATTTATGAAAAAAAATAATTTGCTCATCGCTATAGATGGACCTTCGGCGAGTGGTAAGAGTACCTTGGGAAAATTAGTGGCTAAAGAGTTAGGATATCTGTATATCGACACTGGGGCTATATACCGGGCTATAACTTGGAAGGCCTTAAAAAATAATCTTGATTTAAAGGATGAAAGGCTAATGCAAAAATTAGTCTCGGAGACTCAGCTGTCCATAAAGAAAGTAAATGATAATGAAGAATATTTTCAAATTTTAGTAGATGGAAAAGATGTAACGAAAGAGATACGCAATCCGGAAATTGATCAAAATGTTTCCCAATTAGCGCGATTACCGGCAGTTAGGCAGCAATTGATCTCTTTGCAAAGAAATTTAGCTAAAAATGGTAAGGTAATAATGGAAGGTAGAGACATTGGTTCAGTAATTTTGCCTAATGCCGATATAAAGTTATTTTTTACCGCCCCCGAAGAAGAAAGAGTTCGCCGGAGATACCAAGAACTCAAAGATAAAGGGTACGAAATAAGTTATGAAGAAGTAAGAGAACAAATCATCAAACGAGATCTTATAGACAGTAGCCGAGGGTGCGCCCCCTTAATTAAGACAGAAGATGCCATAGTAATCGATTCAACCAACAAAAATATTGAAGAAGTAAAGAACGATGTTTTAACGATAATAAAAAAAATATTAAAAAGCAGAGAAGCAATAAAATGAAAATTGTCTTAGCTAAAGAAATAGGCTTTTGTTCCGGGGTAAAAAATTCTGTAAACCTCACTAAGACTGTTTTGAAAACCGACAAAAAGAGGATATATATGCTAGGCCCTATAGTACACAATCTTCAAGTTATAGAAATGCTTCAAAAAGAAGGAGTAAAAATTGTTGATAGTATAGAGGAGATACCCGAAGGAAGTACAGTAATAACCAGAGCCCACGGCGTTTCCCCTTCTATTCTACAGGAAGCGTTAACCAAAAAACTAAATATAATTGATACTACTTGCCCCTACGTGAAGAAAGCACAAGAAATTGCAAAATATCTAAACGAGGAAGACTATCTAGTAATTATATTCGGGGATAAGAGACATCCCGAAATATCAAACATGTTAGATATCATCCATAATAATGCCTTAATGGTAGACAACATAGCTGAAATAAGAGAGATAAAGTTTCAGAAGAAAATAGGTCTTCTTTCTCAAACTACCAAAAACTTTTCCAATTTTAGAGAGTTATCCTCTAACTTACTGGATAAAACGGAAGAGCTAAGAATATTTAATACTATATGTAAAGCTACCATAAAAAGACAAAAGAATGCTAGGGAATTGGCGAAAGTGGTAGATATAATGCTGGTAATTGGGGGGAAAGAAAGTGCTAATACTTCTCGCTTGGTAGAAATATGTCGCCAACAGGGAGTAAAGACCTATCATCTTGAAACCAAAGGACAACTGGAATATACCTGGTTTCATCCTGAAGATAGGGTGGGAATTACTAGTGGTACCTCTACTCCCGATTGGTCAATTAACGAAATAGTAGAACAACTTGAAAAATGGCAAGTTTAAACCGCTTTCTTTACTTTACCAGCCTTTAAGCAACTGGTACAGACCTTGATTCTCTTAACGGTATGGTTAATCGATACTTTTACTTTTTGGATATTGGATGACCATTTTCGGTTACTAGCCTTATGAGAATGGCTTATTTGGTGACCAAATTGAGGTCCTTTACCGCAAATCTCGCATTTTGCCACTTTATTTTTCCTCCTCTAGTGTTAGTTCTTTTAAAAAGTTAGGAAAACAAATTTTCCCCCGGAAATATCTCTATTTTTATCTTTGTTTCCTTATTAAATTAAATAATCAGCGTTCAAATTTTAACATACTATAAAAGGTTTTTACAAGTAGTATTTAACTTTTATTTCTGAATTTTTGAACAAATCTTTCTATTTGCCCTTTTTGCTTTCTTGTTAATTCTCTCTAGTGGTGGTATTATATTATTAATCTTGATGCACGTCTTCTTAAATTACTTTAAATAAAGAATAAGATGATAAAGATTGTTGCTGGAAAAAACAAAGGGAATAAGCTAAAATTTCCGCGAGACCTCTCTATTCGTCCTACTTCTCAGAAAGTTAGAGAAGCCTTGTTTGATATTATTGGCAGAGATATTGAAGGTACCTATTTTTTAGATTTGTTTGCCGGAACAGGAGCCGTAGGAATTGAAGCGCTCAGTAGAGGGGCAAAGAAGGCTATATTTATTGACAAGTTTTCTAAATGTATAGAGATCATAGAAGAAAATTTGGAAAAAACAAAGAATAGTCAAAATGCCGAAGTATGTAAAAGTGATTTTCTGTTGGGCTTAAGATTACTGTCTAAGAGGGAGTATCTTTTAGATTACATCTTTATCGATCCCCCTTATAATCAAAGATTGGCCGAAGTTTCTTTAATTGAGATAAGCAAATTGTCCATTCTTAAAAAAAGTAGCCTGGTAATTGTGGAACATTATAAAAAAGAAAAAATCGAAGACAGTATAGGTTATTTAAAGCTCTTTAAACAAAAAGTCTACGGCGAACATCTGCTTTCTTTTTATAAGTACGAAGAAACTTAAACCCTATTTTGGCAAGATATTATCTTAAGGATGAGATCAAGTTAATCAAAACCTCAGAAGATTGGTTTTGAATCGTAATGGTCAGATAGAGAGGAAGGATTGGATTGGTCCATAGTCTTAGAAACAAAGGAATGTGTACTAGAGGTAGAGTTATTTTTATTCCAGGTATATAAAAATAAGTTAGTAATTGAATAAGCCGACCAGAAATAAATTTGGGAAATATGCAATGTTGAATATTTTTAGTCTTTTCCATCCGGTAATTCAGTCTTTGCTTGCAGGTATTTTTACCTGGTTGGTAACTGCGCTAGGTGCTGCTACGGTCTTTTTATTAAAAAGTATAAACCGTAAATTACTCGATGCTATGTTAGGATTTGCTGCGGGGGTAATGATTGCAGCAAGTTACTGGTCCTTACTGGCTCCTGCCCTTGCTATGGCTGAGGAAGGTCCTATTCCGGCCTGGATTCCCACTGCTGTAGGCTTCCTATTAGGCGGAATATTTCTTCGGGGGATAGATATTATTTTGCCGCATTTGCATTTAGGGTTACCTTCCGAACAGACTGAAGGAATGCCCAGCTCCTGGCAAAGAAGTACTTTATTGATATTGGCAGTTACCCTGCATAATATTCCCGAAGGGCTGGCTATAGGTGTAGCTTTTGGAGCAGTTGCCGCCAATTTGCCTTCCGCTTCCCTTTCGGCGGCAATAGCGCTGGCCATCGGTATTGGAATACAAAATTTTCCAGAAGGTATGGCTATTTCCATGCCCTTAAGAAGGGAAGGTATGCCCGCTTTTAAAAGTTTCTGGTATGGACAGCTTTCGGGGTTAGTCGAGCCCTTAACCGCGGTAATCGGTGCATCTGCTGTGTTATTGGCTCGCCCTATTCTCCCTTATGCCTTAGCTTTTGCCGCTGGAGCAATGATTTTTGTAGTAGTGGAGGAATTAATTCCCGAATCTCAACAGGAAGGAAATTCTGATCAGGCTACGATGGGGGCAATGTTTGGTTTCACGATAATGATGATCCTAGACGTAGCACTAGGGTAAGGGTAAATATTTTTGTGGTAATTTTTTCATAAGGAACAATGTCTTAATTTATATATTGCTCTTCTTAAGGAGATACCAGTAGTCCCTGCTGGGAGATAAATTATGGTAGCAATTAGATTTATAGGCTACTGTCAAAAATACGAGGGAAGAAAAAGAAGATTAAAATTAAGGTCCCTAGATCTTACAAAAATATTCGAAGTTAAATAGGGAATTAGTAAATTATTTTTGACCTTACTTAATAATGTAGAGGGAGGGAAAAATGAAAATAGCGGTTTACCCTGGTAGTTTTGACCCCATTACTAATGGCCATCTCAATATTATTGAGAGGGCAGTTAATATTTTCGATGAATTAATAGTTGCAGTGGTGGTTAATCCTAGCAAATCCACTCTATTTTCACTCGAGGAAAGAGAATTTATGGTAAAAGAAGTTACCAAAGATTTAGAAAAAGTAAAAGTGCAAACCTTTTCTGGCTTGCTAATTAATTTTATGAAGAAGAATGAGGCTAAAGTGATCATCAGAGGGATGAGGGCTATATCGGATTTTGAATATGAGTCGCAATTAGCCCTAATGAATAAAAAACTTGCTCCAGAAATAGAAACAATTTTTATGGTCACCTGTTCTAAGTATGCCTATTTGAATTCCAGTATTGTTAAAGAGATTGCTAGTTTAAATGGTTGCGTTGCCCAATTGGTACCCGAGATTGTCGAAAAAAAATTAAAAGAAAAATTATTACCGGAAAATATTTAAAAAGTAGATAAATAATTAATCTGGAGAGAGGATTAAATTTAAGGGTTTTCAAGGAAAAGAATTCCCCTGGATTATTTTATGGGTAAAATCGAGGCGACCAATCCTATCTTTTTTTTCTTTATATCCCAGAACGTATATATCCGTGGAAAGAATGTCTAAATTAAGCATTCTTAATAATATTTTATCCTCGCTTTTTTCCGAAAAGTTTAATAGTTTCACATAATTAGATAACTTAGTTATTATCGGCAGAGAAGAGTTCTCTTTTGCCATTCGGAGCAAGTTTTTACCTTTTGGCGAGAACCCTAATACCCTGCTATATAAGGGGCCGTGCCTATTGAAATCTTCTACCTCACCTTTGGTTAGTCCCATCATCGTATGTAGGAGAATGCGCTGAATTTTAGTCCGCGTATATCTTCTGGTTTTGATAGAATTAATTAATTCTTCGACTGTAGAAGTTTTAAGAGAAGCTTTTTTTATTCTATTTTCTAGGCCTTCATTCACTCCATTAATAGAGGAAATTTCTTCTGAACCCATCTTTCTTAATACCCCCAGAATATATTGTTCATAAGATGATAAGGTTATAGGGTTTCTCCCTTCTTTAAATTCTTTTTCTAAAAGAAAGTAGCTAAAAGAAGGGATTGCTGCAGCAAATTTAGAACCGAGAGTGGAGAGATGATATTCTGGCCAGACTAAATTATCAGTTATTTCTTTTCTAATAGAAGTAGCACTGGAGATTTCTCCACTAAGGGTGGGTTGATGGTAACCTGCTCCCTTTCTTTTTATGGGAACAGGGAGGATTTTGCTGTTTAAATTCAGTAAATGCTTTAGGTATTCTAAGGCCAAAATATTATTGGGGTAGCTTAATATTTTACGTATTTTAGTTGGTGAATATTGATTTAAATTTTCAATGCCGAAATTTTGGTGATATTCGGCGAGAGCTTGAGCTCTGACCCGCGGATATTCATTACCACCTTTACTTTTTTGTTTGATCAGTTCTTGGTATTCTGGCTTTTCTGTTTGCAAGAATTTACCCAGAGGATAAAGAATATCCCGATTGGGAGTTTCACAACCAAAGCAAAGATAATCTACTATCTGTAGCGAATCTAATAATTTAACTGCTCCCAGGGCAAAACCGTTAGCGTCTTGTGTAGCAAAGACAAAGGGTAATTCAATTACCAAATCAATACCCGCTTTTAAGGCCATTTCCGTTCTTACCCATTTATTGATCAAGGCTGGTTCACCCCGTTGGAGGAAGTTTCCACTCATAATTGCTATAGTATGGTCTGCTTGGGTAATTTTTTTTGCTGTGCTAAGATGGTAAAGATGGCCTTGATGAAAAGGATTATACTCGGCGATAATACCTAATATTTTCATAATTTTCTCGAAATAAAATAATTTTTATGCTATTATTATAAACATATTATACAAGATTTATGGTAAAGCGATAGTAAATTTTAAAATATACTTTATTAAATTAAAATTTTAAGAAAGGAGTAGTAAATGAAAATATCTCAGATGATCAGAGAGAGGGCTAAGAAAAATCCCAAAGTTATCGTGCTTCCGGAAGGTGAAGAGCCACGAATGATTGAAGCAGCTAAAACTATTACCGAGGAAGGTTTGGCTCATTTAATTTTTTTGGGTAGAGAAGAAAAAGTAAAATCCTTAGCCCGAGAGAGGGGAATCAATTTCTCCGAAAAAATAGAAATTATCGATCCTAAAAATTCAGAAAAGTTAAAAAGATATGCAGAATCCTATTACCAATTACGGAAAGACAAAGGATTAACCCGGGATGAAGCTTACCAGTTACTTCAGGATCCCCTCTATTTTGGTGCCTTAATGGTTTACCATGGCGAGGCTGATGGTTTAGTGGCCGGCTCAATTAATGCAACGGGGGATGTTTTTAGGCCAGCATTACAGACTATTAAAACTGCCCCTGGCATTCAGATTGTCTCTAGCTGTTTTATAATGGTAGTCCCTGACTGTCCTTATGGAGATAAGGGAGTTATGATTTTTGCCGATTGTGCCATAAATCCAGATCCTACTGCTGAGCAATTAGCGGATATAGCTATTGCTGCTGCCGAAACGGGAAAGATATTAATCGGTATGGAACCACGGGTGGCGATGTTATCCTTTTCTACCAAGGGCAGCGCCAAACATCCCTTGGTAGATAAGGTAATAGAGGCTACTAAAATTGCCCAGGGAAAGAAACCAGACCTACTTATTGATGGGGAATTACAAGCTGATGCCGCCTTGATTCCTTCCATTGGAGAAAGAAAGGCACCAAACAGTAAAATTGCGGGGAAGGCAAATATTCTAGTATTCCCTGATTTACAAGCGGCGAATATAGCTTATAAATTGGTCGAAAGATTGGCCAAAGCCGAGGCTATTGGCCCTATAACTCAAGGGATGCGGAAGCCTATTAATGACCTTTCTCGCGGTTGCAGCGCGGAAGACATAGTTAATGTAGTAGCTATTACGGTACTACAAGCAGGTGGATTATAAAAGAAGATTCTAACGTCCTATAATTATATAATTATAAAAACAAGAAAGGAGAAAGGTAATTAATGATCATCTTATCGCTAAACTGTGGCAGTTCATCAGTAAAGTATCAGCTCTATAACTGGGATAAAAAAGAAATAATGGCTAAAGGAGTAGTAGAGAGAGTCACCATCGGAGATTCTTTTTGTATTCACGAAGTTAATCAGCGAGAAAAAATTACCTTAAAACATAATTGCCCCACCCATAAAGAGGCCATAAAATTAATCATAGATAGTCTCATCCATCCTGACTATGGGGCAATAAAGGATTTATCCAGCATCTCCGCAGTAGGCCACCGAGTAGTCCATGGGGGAGAGAAATTCTCTAAGTCAGTGATTATTAACCAGGAGGTTTTAACTACTTTTAAGGAATTGGCTAACCTCGCTCCCTTACACAATCCCCCCAATATTATGGGTATCGAAGCTGCTCAGGAACTTTTACCGGAGGTGCCTCATATGGCTATTATGGACACTGCCTGGCACCAGACTATGCCCTCTTATGTTTATATTTATGCAGTTCCCTATGAGTGGTATGAAAAGTACCAGATCAGAAGATATGGTTTTCACGGGACCTCTCTTTTATATGTAGCTAAAAGGGCAGCAGTTCTTCTTAATAAAGATCCCTTTCAATGCAATCTCATTAGCTGTCATATCGGTAATGGAGTAAGCATAAACGCCGTAAAAGATGGCCTCTCTTATGATACCAGTATGGGCTTTACCCCTTTAGAAGGGGCGATTATGGGAACAAGGGCGGGGGACCATGATGCGGCTTTAGACTTTTATGTCATGCAAAAAGACGGCTATTCTCCCCAGGAGATGGAGATGATCTTAAATAAAAAGAGTGGAATATTGGGGATAACCGGGAAGTACATCGATAGAAGGGATATGGTAAAAGCCGCCTCTCAAGGGGAGCAAAGGGCTCAACTAGCTTTAGAGATGGAAGCCTACCGTCTTAAAAAATATATTGGCGCCTATGCCGCTACCTTGGGAAGAGTAGATGCCTTAATCTTCACTGCAGGGGCAGGAGAGATGAGTGATATTCTCCGTGGTAAGGTGTTAGCAGGGTTAGAAAGTTTGGGGATCAAATACGATCCGGAAAAGAACAGGATAGCTCGAACTAGAAATGCCGAACTGGATATCTCTGCTACTGATTCTAAAGTAAGGATATTGATTATTCCTACCGATGAAGAATTGGTCTTGGTAGAAGATGTAGTGGCCCTCCTAGAAGGCGCTTATGATGTTCACACTAACTTTAAGTACACTTTTCAAGATAAAAATTATAGAAATCTGATGAGAGAAAGGGCTTTTGAGAAAGAATGCCGAGAAAGACCAGAGCTAGCAAAAATAGCTTTTAAACCATAAAGAAAAAGTATAAAAAATAACTTGCGTTTTTTAAGAGGAGATAATATACTTGGGTAGTTAATCGGATGGTTGAGAGAAGCTACGAATTAATTACTTTTTTAAAAAATTTTTGATTATTTTAAAGCTAAAGGAGGTAACCGTTGTGGCTAATCCTAAGAGAAAGACCTCGAAATCTAGAAAGAACAAAAGGCGTACTCATTGGGTTTTAAAAGAAAATAATTTAGTTGAGTGTCCCCGCTGTCATGAAATGAAGTTACCACATCGAGCCTGTCCAGAATGTGGTTATTATAAGGGGAGAAAAGTTCTGGTAGTTGCTTCTGAAAAAGAAAAAAAATCATAAACTACCTAGATTAAAGCCGTTTATTTGGGGGGAGAAAAAATGCCACCTTTGAGTTATTAAGAAGTGGCATTTTTTATTTTTTACTAAATAAAAAATCTTCTTGCTTTTTGAATTTTTTTCAGGTAAACTACTAACGTTAATAGCTGCTATTAATAGAAGCTATTAAGTATTGCATATATAATTATAAGTATAAGTCAATAAAGATGATTAAAAATTTCACTAAGGCACAAAGACAGAAAAAAATAAAAGAATACCTTTCCCGGGATCCCTTTTCTTCCGATAAAAGACTGGCTAAATTATTTAATTGTAGTCCTCAAACTATCCGCTTAGATCGAATGGAGTTGGGGATCCCCGAGATGAGAAAACGGATAATGCAGGTGGCTAAAAATAATTCCTCGGCAGATAAAGTAAAGGCTTTAAAAAAAGAGGAGATAATCGGCGAATTAATTGATGTAGAATTGGGTAAAAATGGTATTGCTACTTTGAAAACTACTAAAAATATGGCTTTCAATCGAACAGGAATAGTTCGCAGTCATTACATATTTTCTTTAGCTGATTCGTTAGCCATTTCCATTATTGATGCAGAGGTTGCTTTAACGGGAAGTGCTCGGCTGAGGTATAAAAAACCGGTTTACGCAGGTCAAAATTTGGTGGCTAAGGCGAGAGTTGCACGTCAAAAGGGTAATAAGTATTTAGTATCAGTTCATATAAAATCCGAGCGAGAGGAAGTCTTTAATGCTAAATTAATCATTATTTCTATGAAAAATGAAGAAAAGAAAGAAGGAAATTTAAATGAGAATAGCCGTTGATGCTATGGGTGGAGATTATGCCCCTGAGGAAATAATAAAAGGAGCGATATCGGCTTTAGAAGAAAGGGATTTAAAAATTATTTTGTTAGGAAGCAGAGAAAAGGTAGCGTTAGAATTAAGCAAATATAAGTTTAAGGAAGAAAATTTGTCGGTCATTGATTGTAAAGAATACATTGAAAGTGGAGAGGTTCCTTTAAATGCTTTGCACACTAAGAAGGATTCTTCTATGGTAGTAGGGATGAATTTGTTGAAAAATAAGGAGGCCGACACCTTTATTTCTGCCGGAAATAGTGGGGCAATGATGGCCGCGGCCTTTTTGATCTTAGGATGTATCCCTCCCTTAACCCGCCCGGCTATTCCGGCTACCTTTACTTTTGGAGAAAGTAAGGTATTGTTATTGGACGTAGGAGCCAATGTGGATTGTAAGCCCGAACATTTTAAACAATTTGCCTTGATGGGTAGCCAATATGCCCAATATATTTTTAAAATAGATAATCCCAGAGTGGGACTATTAAACATAGGAGAAGAAGAAAATAAAGGGAACAAAGCGGTTCAAGAGGCCTTTGCCGTATTGAGCAATTCTAAGGTTAATTTTGTCGGTAATATAGAAGCCAAAGATATTTTTAAAGGGAAAGCAGAGGTAATAGTATGTGATGGATTTGTGGGTAATGTATTATTAAAATATACTGAGGCATTAGCTAAGCTTCTTCTAACTGAAATCAATAGCAGAATTATTGCCTTGCTCCCTCCCCATTCCGAGATGGATCAATTACGCCAAAATTTTAGAGAATTAGTAAAGGTTACTGATTATACGGAATATGGAGGCTCTCTTTTATTGGGGGTAAAGGGACTATGCTTTGTATGCCATGGCAGATCCAAGGCAAAAGCTATTAAAAATGCCATAATTAATGCGACAAAATTTGTTGATTCCAATATACTCCAGTATTTAGAACATTTAGAAAAAGTATAAAGAAAAAGGAGAAGATAATAATTGATAAAAAATATACAGCCGGTTAATATAATAGGTGTAGGTTCTTATATCCCTCCTAAAGTTCTGACCAATAAAGATTTGGAAAAAATGGTAGATACCAGCGACGAATGGATTGTTACTCGAACCGGTATCTCCGAACGTCATTTAGCCGAAGATAGTGAAGCTACTTCCGATCTATCTTCTAAAGCAGCCTTAATAGCCTTAGAAGATGCCCAGCTTAAACCCGAGGAAATTGATTTAATTATTGTAGCTACTAATTCTCCGGATATGATCTTTCCCGGCACTGCTTGCTTTGTTCAAGAAAAGATCAAGGCTACTCAAGCTGCCACCTTCGACTTACAGGCAGGATGCACTGGTTTTGTATATGCTTTGATTACCGCTTGGCAATTTATAGCTACTGGTTTTTATAAAAATGCCCTGGTTATCGGAGCAGAAGCCCTCTCTAAATTTATTGACTGGACGGATAGAAACACCTGTGTGCTTTTTGCCGATGGAGCGGGGGCAGTGGTTTTAGGAGTTAAGCCGGGAGAAGGCCTCCTTTCTGGTTATCTGAAGGGGGATGGGAGAGGGGCTGATTTAATAAAACTACCGGCGGGGGCTTCGAAAATGCCGGCTTCTTACCAAACTATCGAGCAAAAAATGCATTATGTAAAGATGAAAGGGAATGAAGTATTTAAGATTGCCGTTAGGGAAATGAAAAGAGCAACCGAAGAGGCTTTAATCCGGGGTCATCTTCCGGTAGAGGAAGTAGATTGTTTTATCCCTCATCAAGCCAATATAAGGATTATTTTAGCGGTGTCCCGGGTTTTAGGAATAAAAAAAGATAAAGTTTTTATAAATTTGAATAAATATGGAAATACCTCTGCCGCCTCAGTAGTTATTGCCCTTGATGAAGCGGTAAGAGAAGGTAAAATTAAAAACGGTGATCTGGTAGTATTAACCTCTTTTGGTTCTGGTCTTACTTGTGGTTCAGTAGTTTTACGCTGGAATAAATAGGTTGAGGGGTTTTTAGGGGCTACCCCCTAAAATATTTGGTTATAGATCTTTAGGGAGGAGAGAATGGAAAGAATTGCCTTTATTTTCCCGGGTCAGGGTTCCCAAAAAGTGGGGATGGGAAAAGATTTAATAGAAAAATATGCTGAGGCAAAAATACTCTGGGAGAAAGCAAGTAAAGTTTTAGAAGAAGACGGGGTTAATCTTAGTCAATTATGTTTTCAGGGACCGGAAGAAGAATTAGAAAACACTACTAATGCCCAGCCGGCTATTCTGACGGTTAGCGTAATTTTATTTAAATTGATGGAAAAATATAATATTAGGCCACTGGTAATGGCCGGTCATAGTTTGGGGGAATATTCTGCCTTAGTAGCCAGTTCCTCTCTAAAATTTGAAGAAGCAGTTAGATTAGTAAGAAAAAGGGGGGAATATATGCTTCAGGCCACTCCTTTGGGCAGCGGCTCTATGTCGGCAATCCTTGGTTTAGAAGAGGAAAAGATAATTAAATTATGCCAGGAGGTAGCCGCTTGGGGGGTAGTAGAAGTGGCTAATTATAATTCTCCAGCCCAAATAGTAGTTTCTGGTGAGACTAAACCTCTGGAGAAATTAACCGAGCTAGCTAAAGAAAAAGGGGCAAGGAAAGTAATACCTCTTAAAGTGAGCGCCCCTTTTCACTCTTCGTTAATGGAGTCAGCTAAAGAAAATTTAGCCCATTATTTAGAAAGAGTGCACTTTGCAGATCCGCAAATCCCGGTAATTTGCAATTTAAACGCTGACTATGTTAAAAATAGAGAAGAAGTTAAATTAGCTTTGATTGAGCAAATGACTCATCCAGTAAGATGGGTAGATACTATTAAGAAAATGAATGCAGAGGGGATTGACTATTTTATAGAGATAGGGCCGGGCAAAGTTTTAGGAGGATTAGTTAAACAGATCCTCCCTCAAGCTAAAATATTCCACGTGTTTGATGCAATTTCTTTAGAAGAAGCGGTTGAAAAAATTAAGGGGGTCTTATAAAATGGAGTTATCTAATCAAGTGGCTTTGATTACGGGAGCAGCCAGAGGAATAGGGAAAGCTATCGCAGTAAAATTGTACCAGGAGGGAGCCCATATTGTCCTTAATGATATTGTTTCCGAAGCGGAAATTAATCAAACTTTGCAGGAAATAAAAAATAGTACTAATGAAGTTATGGGGATAAGGGCAGATATTACTCAACTTGCGGAAGTGGAAAGAATGATCCAGGAGGTGGTCAGTAAATGGGGGAAGATAAATATCTTGGTGAATAATGCAGGTATTATTCGGGATTCCCTCCTGATTAGAATGAAAGAGGAAGATTGGGACGAAGTAATAAAGGTTAATTTAAAAGGAGCCTTTAACTGTTCGAAAACAGTGGCAAAATATATGATGAAACAGAAAACTGGTGGCAAAATAGTCAATATTGCCTCGGTTATCGGGTTAGTGGGTAATATAGGACAAGCTAACTATGCAGCTTCCAAAGCCGGGATAATTGGACTGACTAAATCAGTGGCCAAAGAGCTGGCTTTAAGAAATATTAACGTAAATGCCGTTGCACCGGGCTTTATCGAAACCGAAATGACTAAAAAATTACCGGAGAAAATTAGACAAGGTTTACAGCAGCAGATCCCTTTAAAAAGATTAGGGACGGTCGAAGACGTTGCCCAAGTGGTATGCTTTTTGGTTTCTCCGGCAGCAGATTATATTACTGGACAAGTAATAAAAGTAGATGGCGGCATGGTAATGTAAGAAAAGTGAGAGGAGGTGAAAGTAAAAATGGAAGTGATAGATAGAGTAAAGAAGATTATTGTGGATCAATTGGGAGTTGAAGCGAGCAAAGTGTCGGAAGATTCTTCTTTTGTGGATGATCTGGGGGCGGATTCTTTGGATATTGTGGAATTGATCATGGCTTTTGAAGAGGAATTTGATGTAGAAATCCCCGATGAAGATGCCGAAAAAATAAAAACGGTAGGGGATGCAATAAGATATTTAAATAAATAAACTATAAATATGAATTTAGTCTAAACTTTATATATTTTAACCGCGGAATCTTCGAAAATTTTGCTGCCAAAAGGCAGTTATTTATTCCGTTTTCACCAGTATAAGTTTAAAATAAGGAACAAATCCCCTTATTTTAAAATAAATTACAGTTAAAACCATTATATTGGAGCAGAAAGGATAAAAGCAATGGCTGAGGTCAATAAAGTAGTGATTACTGGCCTAGGGGCGGTTTCTCCCATAGGCATAGGCAAAGAAAAATTTTGGGAATTATTAATTCAGGGAAAATCTGGAATCGGTAAAATCACCTATTTTGATACCACCGAATATCCTACTAAAATAGCAGCAGAGGTAAAGAATTTTGACTATGATGATTATCTTACTACCAAAGAAGCTAACCGAATGAATAAAAGCACTAAGTATTCTATTGTAGCTACTAGGTTAGCCTTAGAAGATGCTAAATTAGATGTTTCTAAAGAAGATAACCCTTATGCGGTAGGAGTGATTCTAGGGCTAGGAGTAGGTGGATTAGAAACCATAGAAGAACAGCATAAGATATTGCTAGAAAAGGGACCCCGAAGAGTAAGCCCCTTTTTCGTACCGATGATGATCTCCAATATCGCTGCTGGTGAAATAGCCATCAAAATTGGAGCGAAAGGCCCTAATGAAATTATTACTACTGCCTGTGCCTCTTCTACCCATGCGATTGGGACAGCCTTTAAGCTTTTGCAACAGGGGGATGCTCAAATAATAATTAGTGGGGGGACCGAGGCAGCAATTACTCCTATGTCCTTAGCTGGCTTTTGTAGTATGAAGGCTTTATCTACTCAAAATGATCAACCGGAAAAAGCTTCTAAACCTTTTGATAAGAAGAGAGACGGTTTTGTTCTTGGAGAAGGTGCCGGAATATTAATTTTGGAAACTTTAAGTCACGCCAAAGAAAGGAAAGCCCATATATATGCTGAAATATTGGGATTTGGAATGACTTCTGATGCCTATCATATTACTGCCCCGGCACCTGATGGCGAGGGGGCTTCCCGGGCGATGGAAGTTGCCTTAGAAGATGCCCAACTTGAACCTGCACAAGTTGATTATATTAATGCTCACGGAACTTCTACTCCCTTGAACGATAAATTAGAGACCCTTTCTATTAAACAAACTTTTGGAAGACATGCTTATAATTTAAAAGTTAGTTCTAATAAATCTATGCTCGGGCATTTATTGGGAGCCAGCGGAGGAATAGAGGCAATTGCTACTGCTCTTACCATAAAAGAAGACCTTATTCCTCCTACTATCAACTACCATGATCCTGATCCTGATTGTGACCTTGATTATGTACCCAATAAAGCGGAGAGCAAACTGGTACGATATGCTCTTTCCAATTCCTTTGGCTTTGGGGGGCACAATGGAGTGCTTGTTTTGGGTAAATATAACGAAAAGGGGCGGTAATTCTTTTCTCACCTCGAGCATTTAGAGTAGAGTGAGTATAGAAGTTTCAAGGGAGCTTATTTCCCTCTGATTATTTTACCAGGTATAAAAAATTGAAAAAAGAAAGAAAAGACGATTCCTTAAATTTAGAATTAGAAAGTAAATTAAATTATAAATTTAAAAAGAAAGAGCTGCTAAAGGAGGCTTTAACCCATTCCTCCTTTTATAATAATAAAAAAAGGGAGATAAATAATTTTCAGCGATTAGAGTTTTTGGGGGACGCGGTATTAGAATTAACCGTGAGTGAATACATCTACCACCGCTTTCTTTCTCTCCCGGAAGGGGAATTGACTAAAATTAAATCGGTTATAGTAAGTCAAAGGACACTGGCTAAGTGGGCAAACCAAATTTCTTTGGGTAAATTTGTGGTTTTAGGTAAAGGAGAAGATTCCACGGGGGGGAGAAATAAATTTTCGGTCCTTTCTGACTGTTTTGAAGCCTTATTAGGGGCTATTTACTTAGATGGTGGTTTAAAAAAAATTAGTAAGATAATTTCCCCTTTTATTGAAGAGGAGTTAAAGTTAATTACCCAATCTGGTTATATAGAAGATTATAAGACTTTACTTCAGGAAATTTCCCAGAAAGAGATGAAATGTTTGCCCCAATATAGTCTGATTAAAGAAAAAGGGCCTGATCATAAAAAAATTTTTTGCATAGAAGTAAAGTTAAAAGAAATTACTTATGGAACCGGTCTTGGCGAGAGCAAAAAAGAGGCGGAACAAAGCGCTGCCCAAGATGCCTTAAAGAAATTAAAGATAATTCAATGAGGTAAAAATGTTCCTTAAAGAACTGGAAATTTATGGGTTTAAATCTTTTGCTAAAAAAACTAAAATAGCTTTCAATCCCGGGATAACTGCTATTGTCGGCCCTAATGGCTGTGGTAAGAGTAACCTCATTGATGCGGTAAGATGGGTACTGGGGGAACAAAATATTAAATCTATGCGGGGGAATCAATTAACCGATATAATTTTTTCGGGGAATCATCAAGAAAGACCTTCAAATATGGCAGAGGTATCTCTACTTTTAAATAATTCCTCTAAAATTCTTCCCCTCGACCGAGAAGAAATAGGTATTAAGAGAAGGATATATCGTTCTGGAGAGACAGAGAATTTTATAAATGGTATCCCTTGTAGACTAAAAGACCTCCAAGAATTATTTATGGATACGGGTCTGGGAAAGAATAGTTATTCTATAATTGCTCAAGGCGAGGCAGATCTGGTTTTAAGCGCCAAGCCTTCTGATCGACGTTATTTATTTGAAGAAGCTGCCTCTATCTCCAAATATAAATATGAAAAACAAAAGACTATTAAGACCATCACTGAAATAGACTTTAATCTTAACCAGATCTTTTCTTTACTTTCGGAAGTAAAAAATCAATTAGATAGCTTTAAAGAAGAAGCAGATAATTTAAGAAAATATAAGTTAGCCCAGCAAGAAATTAAGGAATTGGAACTTTATTTAATTCATCAAAAATATTATTCCTGCCATGTCCGGTTACTAAAAATTAAAAAAGGAATAGAAAGACTAAGGGAAAACCAGGAAAAAATATCTTTGGATATTAAAAAAAGAGAAGAGGTAGTAAGTACTTTAAAACAAGAACTAATTGAACTAAGTAAAAAAAGAGAGAGATATATTAGTGAAAGTTACGAATGGGAGAATAAGAAAAATAGGATTCAGCAGGAATTTAATTTAATCAGCCAGAAAAGGCAGGATTTAGAGAAAAGATTAATTTCTCTACAAAAAGATAGCGAAAATTTAAGTCAAAAAATTGCTCTTTTTCAGAAAGATCAGGAAGAATTAAATCTAAGCCGGACCAAGATTGGTCAAGAGATAGATGAGAGCTATAAAAAATTAGATAATTTAAAAAGGGAAGCTGATCAAAAAATGAAGTTTCTTAATTCAATTTCCTCTATCCGGAAAAGTTTTGAGGAAATGTCTCAAGGACTTCATAAAAAAGAATTATTTTTAAGGGAACAAGAGATAAAGTTCCACATTACGCTGAATCTTTTGGAATCAAATTTAGATAAGATCAAAAAAAATAAAGCTCTTTTAGAAGAAAAGATAAAAGTTATGAGCGAAAAGGAAAGAGGGTACCGAGAGGCCTTAAAAGAAGATAAAAAAAACGGGGAGGAAAATAGTAGAAAAAAAGTTGAGGAGAGGATAAAAGAAGTAGAGGGCATATTAACTAAATTGCGCTGGTCCTGGGAAAAAGATGCTCAGGAGGTTAAGTTAAAGGAGGAGAAAAAAGATCTTTTAATCCAGTCGACTAAAAATTTTTCTCTGAAGGAAGATAGTCATACCTCCTTTATCTCGCAGTATCAGCAAAAATATCCCGAGGGGATTTGCAGGAAATTAATTCAGTTAATTGATTATGTGCCCCCCGAATATGAAAAAGTTATAGAGATTGCTCTGGGAGAGGCCTTGAATTCTTTGGTAGTTGACGATATCCATGCTACGCTTAATCTAATTAATTCTTTAGCCCCGGATAAAATTGGGGAGATAAAAATAGTCCCCTTGGACTTAGTTGAGAGCAGTAAAAATATTTGTTCAGGGGACGACATGAAGATTAACTCTAATAACCCTGATTACATTTATGGTTTTGCTCACCAGTTGGTAAATTATAAAGAAGAATATAAAAAATTATTCCAAATATTATTGGGGAATATTTTAGTAGTAGAGAACTTAGAAGTAGCCCTTAATTTGTATAATAAGTGTTTAGGAACCTATAAAATTGTTACTTTGGATGAGGGGGCGGTGATTGGATTAGAGGGGATGATCAATTTTGGCGGCGGAGTAAGGGGGAAGAAGAAAGAGGAAAATATATTTTACCTGGAAAGAGAAATTACTAGATTGGATAAAGATATAAAGAACCTTAAAACAAAAATTAAAGATGAGGAACTTTCTTTAAAAGAATATACTAAGATTTACTCCTCTCTGCTGGAAGAAGATAAGACCTTAAAAAATACTTTACAGGAAGAGGAGAGAAAAGCCAAAGAAACTTTAGATAATTTAAATAGAACCCTTACCTCTCTGAATGAATTTAAAAATAGCTGGCATAATCTAACTGGAGAAGAAGAAAACCTTTTACGAGAAAAAAGATTGATTTCTAAAAAACAATATATCTTCAGGCAAATTAATAATGAGGTTAATAATTATAACCGAAATACGAATGATAGTAAGGAGCTTATAGATAACCTCCTCAAACAGAGAAATGAACTGATTAATAATATTAGTAAACAGATAAATTCTTTGGCAAATCATATTTTAGTAAGTAAACAAAAACAATATAATTTTCAAGATAAAGAAAAGAGCATAACTTCTTATATAAAAGAAGGGTTTTCTGAGTTAGAAGTTAAAAGAAGGGCTATAGAAGAAGATAAAAATGATCTAGAAGGCCTGAAGAAAACCGCTGAAGAATACCAAACTGAGCTAGAAGAACTAAAACATAGGCAGCATCTATTTATAGACCAGAGAGAAGAATTAAAGAGAAGTATAGAAGAAAAGACGAAGCAAATGGAAGATTTAATCCAGGAGAAAGATAAACAGTTAAAAATTTTGGAACAAAAACGGAACAATCAACATCGGGAAGAAATTTCGGTGGCACAATATCAGGAAAAGTGTGAATATATCGAGGACGAAGTCCTCAGGAATTACCAAATTCCTCTTAAAGATTTAGAATTATATCAAAATAAATCTTCTTCCCCTGCCGAAGCGAGTCAAAAAATAGAAACTTTAAAGAAAGAGATCTTAAAGCTAGGGCAGATCAACTTTGAAGCAGAAAATAGATATCAAAATCAATTAAGTCGTTACCATCTGTTAGAGGAAAAATATAATGAATTATCGCAAGCCAAAAAATTATTAGAAAAAATAAGTAGAGAGTTGGAGGAAATAGCTAAAAAAAAGTTTATAGAAATATTTGATCAAGCAAGAATACATTTTAGAGAAATATTCAGTAAATTGTTTACCGGGGGAGAAGCTGATCTCTCTTTGGATTCACCAGAAGATATCCTAAATTCAGGGATAGAGATCATTGCCCATCCTCCTGGTAAAGAGGCAAGAAGCATTGAATTATTATCTTCAGGTGAAAGAGCACTAACGGCCATGGCACTTTTAATAGCCCTCTGGAAAGTCAATCCCAGCCCTTTTTGTTTTTTTGACGAAATTGACACTGCTTTAGACGAGGTAAATGCGGAAAGGCTTTCGACTTGGTTGAAGAAAGAGGAGTTAGGAAAATCGCAATTAATTATTATCACTCATCAAAAAAGTACGATAGAAGCAGCGGATAGTTTATACGGAGTAACGATGGAGGATTCGGGTATTTCTAAAGTGGTTTCGGTTAAATTAAACTAATCAAAGGGGGAAGGGGAGAAGATAAGCTTACCTTGAAAATTAATAATCTGATTTCACAATTTAAGAGTGGATTAGATAAATCCAGAAAAGAATTACTGGGAAAATTAGAATTATTATTTAATAAATCCCACAATAAGGCAGATTTTATCGAAAAATTGGAAGAATTGTTGATTTTATCGGATGTGGGGGTGTCGGCTACTCAGGAAATATTGAACGAATTTAAACAAATGGATTTTTCAGAATATAAAGAGAAGGATTTTATCTACTTTAAAGAAAAATTGGCGGAGATTTTGATAAATATTTTAAAAGATAACCCTACAGGAATTAATATTGATAGAGAAAAGTTGAATATTATTATGCTAGTAGGAGTAAATGGCTCGGGTAAGACCTCAGTGGCTGGTAAAATTGCTTATTTACTAAAGAAAGAAAACCACCGCATTTTAATGGTCCCCGCCGATACTTTCAGGGCGGCAGCTATTCAGCAACTGAAAATACTATCCGACCAGGCAGGAGTAGAGATGATTAATACTCAAGAAGGTGCCGATCCTGCTGCTGTAGTATACGATGGAATTAACGCTGCCTATGCTAGAAAAAAAGAGGTAGTAATCATCGATACTGCTGGTCGTTTACACACTAAGACCAACCTGATGAAGGAATTAGAAAAAATTATCCGGGTTATTAAGAAAGAGGCTAAAGAATATTCACTGGAAATATTACAGGTAATAGATGCTACGATGGGGCAGAACGTTATTTCTCAGGTTAGTCTTTTTCATAAAACACTGGGGGTAACTGGTCTGGTCCTTACTAAAATGGATGGGACTGCTAAGGGGGGAATAGTTATTGCCCTCAAAAAAGAATTAAATATTCCGGTAAAATTTGTTAGCTGGGGAGAAAAATTGTCTAACCTATATTATTTTGAGGCCCCTACTTTTGTCCAGGCGCTACTTGATTGACACTAAAAGTAATTTTCTATATACTAATGAAGGTGTTTGGTGAGCCAGAATTTATTAGCAATTTCTACTGCTTTAAACTAAACTATTTCGGCTGCTTTCACCGCCATAAGTTTCAGCCTCAAGCTTTTTAGGGTAGAGAAAAGGAATAGCGAAAGAAGTTTTTTTATGTTTGATAATTTAACTAGTAAATTCCAAATTATTTTTAATAAAATAAGGAATCGGGGTAAATTAAGCGAGGAGGACATTAAAAGCTGTCTCCGCGAGATTCAGATTGCTCTTTTAGAGGCTGATGTGAACTATCGAGTGGTAAAAGAATTTGTTGATGATTTATCCCAGCAGATGCAAGAGGAGAAAGTATCAGAAAGCCTAACTCCCAGTCAACAAATTATAAAAATTGTAAACGAAGAAATAGTCAAGATATTAGGCTCAAAGCAAAAGGATATAGTTATCAGTCCTACTCCTCCTACCCTAATATTGTTGGTAGGCTTACAAGGGACGGGCAAAACTACTACGGCCGTAAAGCTGGCTTATTATCTCCGAGAGAAGGGGCATAAACTACTTTTAGTAGCTACCGATATACAAAGGCCGGCAGCCATCGAACAATTAAAAATATTAAGTGAAAAATCTAATTTTCCAGTATTTTCTTTGGGGAAAACTGAAAAGGCAGTGAATATTATCCAGGGTGCTATAAAATATGCCAGTAAAAAAGATATTGATGTACTAATCATAGATACCGCAGGAAGGCTACATATTGATGACTATTTAATGAATGAGTTAAAAGAGATTGAAAAAGATATTTCTCCTCACGAAAAGTTGTTAGTGGTGGATGCGATGGCCGGACAGGATGCTTTAAATTCAGCCAAAGTGTTTGGTGATAAAATAGACCTGAGCGGGGTCATTCTAACCAAGTTAGATGGTGATTCGCGGGGTGGGGTGGCTTTATCTTTAAAAAAAGTTTTGGGAGTCCCTATTAAATTTATAGGTGTAGGAGAAAAAATAGACAATTTTCAAGTTTTTCACCCCGAGCGGATGGCTTCTCGAATATTAGGGATGGGGGACCTGTTAACCTTAATAGAAAAGGCTGAGTCAGCTTATAATAGTGAAGAGTTAAAGGAAATAGATAAGAAAATAAGGGCTCACGATTTTGATTTAAATGATTTTTATTTTCAATTGAAGAATATGAAAAATATGGGCTCAATTGATCAAATTATGGAGATGGTTCCTGGTTTTGGTAGGATTAAAAACAAAATACCTTTGAACAATATAGTGAATGGAGAGAAGGAGCTAAAAAAATTTGAAGCAATTATAAGTTCTATGACTGTAGAGGAAAGGGAGAATCCTTATCTAATTAACGGAAGTAGAAGGAAAAGAATTGCTCGGGGGAGTGGGACTCAAATTAGTGAAGTAAATAGATTGCTAAAACAATTTTTTAAATTAAAAGAGATATTGAAAAAAAGGCCAGCCCTAAAAGATATTTCCTTTAATTAATACAAAGAGTAGTCCTTAGTATAGGGCGAAGAGTCTAAAAAGCAGAAACCAAAAGGTAAAGTAAAAGTAGTAGATCGGATGGGTATATATAGTAAAATATATAAAAAATACAAATAAAAAATATAAATAGATAGGATGGAGGAACAAATGGATGTCTGTAAAAATTAAACTGAGAAGAGAAGGTGGCAAGAAGAAAGCTTTCTATCAAGTAGTAGTGATTGACTCTCGGAAACCGGCCAAAGGAGAATATTTAGAGAAGATTGGATATTATCAACCCCTGGCAGATCCCTATGTTTTTCATATTGATAGAGAAGCAAGTTTAAAATGGATGGAAAGAGGCGCTCAGCTTTCGAAAACCGTTAAAGATTTGTTTAAGGAAGCAGGGGTAATAAAAAGTAAAAATTAGCCCTACTTTTAGATTTTTAGAATTAAGCATTAATAACTGAGAATTCACAATTTTAATAAGGGAGTAGTTTTTTGTCTCAAGAATTTATTATAATTGGGGAAATCGTAGCTAGCCAGGGTAATAAAGGGGAGGTTAAAGTTGTCCCCTTGACTAATTCCCTCGATAGATTTAAAAGATTAAAGGATATTTTTATTAGAACTAAAGAGGGGAGGAGGTTACTTAAAATAGGGAGCTTAAGAGTAGAAAAAAAGGCAGTTATTTTAAGTTTGGAAGGTATAGAAAATATTGAAGAGGCAAAAAGTCTGGTTGGTTCTTTCTTAGAAGTAAAAAGAAGTGAGGCAGTAAAATTACCGGAAGATACTTATTTTATTTTTGAGATAATTGGCTCGGAAGTGTATACTATGGAAAACGAGTTATTGGGAAAGATAGAAGACATAATAAGTACGGGAAGTAATGATGTCTATATAGTAAAAAGTCAGGATGAAAAAGAAATATTAATTCCTGCTATTCGCGACGTAGTAAAAGAGATAGATTTAAAAAGAAAAAGAGTTATCATCGAAGCAATTGAGGGTTTACTTTAATTTTAATCAAAGAATAGATAGAGAATTATTGAAATTTTCCTACTTTTACCTTAAATAGATGTTGCTTAACAAAAAACAAAAAAAAGAAAATACCTAAAACATAGAGAAAGGGATTTCACCTTTCAGAGGAGTTCAACCACAATTCTCTTCACTATCTTGATATGAAAAGTAAAGGTTTACAAATTAATATATTAACTATTTTCCCTAAGATGTTCGAAAGTCCTTTTAAGGAAAGTATCTTAAAGAGGGCTCAAGATAAAGGTTTAATAAAAATTAATATAATCGACTTGAGAGATTTTTCTTTGGATAAACATAAAACAGTAGACGATTATTCTTATGGAGGTGGCCCGGGTATGGTATTAAAGCCCCAGCCTATCTGGGACGCCGTAGAAAAAATTAAGAAAGATGGTGAAAATCAAGACCCTCTAAGAATTATAATTACCTCAGCTCAGGGGAAGATTTTTGACCAGGAAATGGCTAAAGAATTAGCCCAGGAGGAAAGGCGATTATTGATTATATGCGGACGTTATGAAGGGATTGATGAGCGCGTGCCTGTGCTACTTAAGGCCGAAGAAGTTTCCATAGGAAACTTTGTAGTTAGCGGAGGAGAATTACCGGCCATGTTGATGGTAGACGTTATCGCAAGAATGATACCTGGCGTTCTCGGCAAAGAGGAATCGATGATTAATGATTCTTTTTATTGCGACTATCTTGATTATCCTCATTATACAAGGCCAGAAGAATTTCAGGGATTAAAAGTTCCTAAAGTGCTACTTTCCGGGGATCACCAAAAGATAGAAAAATGGCGAAAAGCTCAATCTTTATTAAGAACCTTAACTCGCCGACCGGAGGTTTTTACTAAGAGGGAAATGACGGAGGAAGAAAAAGATTTGCTCTTTAAGGAAATCAAAAATAACTTCGAAGAAGAAGAATAAGTAGCCAAGATAAAAAGGTTAGTGTAAAATGAGTAAAATAGCTAGAAGCTTCAGCTGATGCTGGGGAAGTGTAATTGAATAAAACAATTGGGAAGGATGAAAAAAAATGGTAGATTATATCGATCAGATAAATCAAGAACAGGTAAAAAATGAAAGTAACCTATTTATGCCCGGGGATACGGTAGAAGTATATCAAAAAATTATTGAGGGAAACAAAGAAAGGATACAGGTATTTACTGGAATAGTAATTGCTAAAAAACACAATAAAAATCAAGAATATTTTACAGTAAGAAAAGTTTCTAAGGGTGTAGGAGTAGAAAAAATATTCCCTCTGCATTCTCCTAGTATTGAAAAAATTGTAGTGCTTAAAAAGGGGAAGGTCAGAAGAGCAAAGTTATATTACCTTAGAGAAAGAGTGGGGAAGAAGAGTGTAGTTAAAGAGAAAAGATAAAACATGGTTTAGAAGCAGAAAATACTGATGAAAAAACCAGAATTAATTGTCCATAACTACCAAAAGAGATTAGAAGGACTGTATTTAGAGAGAATAAGAATTTTTAATCTTAGTAAATACGAAAATGACTTGAGAAAAAAAGGCTTTTCTTTAATTGCGGGTATTGACGAAGTAGGTCGTGGTTCTTTGGCGGGACCAGTAGTCGCTGCTGCGGTAATTTTACCGGAGCAATTTTTTGTCCCTTACCTTAAAGATTCTAAAAAACTAACTCCCCAAAAGAGAGCAAAATTATATTCTGTTGTTTTAGAAAAAGTAGTAAGTATAGGGATAGGAATAGTTAGTGCCCAACTTATTGATCAAATAAATATTCGGCAAGCTACTTTTCTGGCTATGGAAAGAGCAATCTTAGATTTAAAAAGGATGCCAAATTATTTATTAGTGGATGGGTTTAAAATTCCCCAGCTGAACCTTTCTCAAACTGCTTTAATAAAAGGAGAAGATAAAAGTATTTCCATAGCGAGTGCCTCTATAATAGCTAAAGTTTACCGAGATAATATGATGATACAGTACGATCAAAAATACCCTCAGTACCACTTTAAAAAGAATAAAGGGTACGGGACAGAGGAACACTTGGCAGCTTTAAAAAAATATGGGCCCTCAGCTATACACCGAAAAACCTTTAAAGGAGTAGTATAGTCCTAACCTAAACTATGGATGAGAAATAAGATGGACAATCTTGGGAAATTCGGCGAAGAAGTAGCCTCTAAATATTTAAAAACCAAAGGCTATAAAATTAGAGAAAGAAATTATCGGACTTCTTTAGGAGAAATTGATATTATTGGCGAATATAAAAGTGAAATTATCTTTGTAGAAGTAAAAACTAGAAGTTCTGAGCAATTTGGACTTTTAGAAGAGGCAGTAAATTTGTCTAAACAGAAGAAAATGATTAAAAATGCCCTGGGTTACCTCACCAGATACCATCTGGGGAAGTCTAATACCCGTTTTGATGTTATCTTAATCAGTATCTCCGACCATAGAAAAGTAAATAGTATTAAACATATTAAAAACGCTTTTAACCTTGATTTTAGCTCCCAAAAAGGCTTAGTATAAACTTGAAAAAATAACTAAAGAAGGTAGAGGATCTAAAGCGGAGTTTATTCCCTTGATTATCGGGAAAGCAGGTACATTTTTTGTTATCTAAAATTAATAGTGCTACTGTTTTCGGAGTAGAAGCCTATATAGTAGAAGTTGAAGTTGATGTTCGCCCTGGATTACCTTTGTTTAATATTGTGGGATTACCCGATACAGCGGTGCAGGAATCACGGGAAAGGGTTAGATCAGCGATAAAAAACTCGGAGTTAGAATTTCCTGCCCAAAGAATCACCGTAAATCTTGCCCCCGCTGATATTAAAAAAGAAGGCCCAGTTTTTGACCTACCCATTGCCTTAGGAATATTGGCCGCCAGTGGGCAGCTAAAGTCGGATTTATTAGCCGAATATTTAATCATCGGAGAATTATCTTTAGATGGAAGTATTAAACCGGTAAATGGCGTACTTCCTATAGCCTTGATGGCTAATAAATTAGGTAAAAAAAGATTATTGGTGCCCCAAGTAAATGCTAAAGAAGCAGGAATTATTGAACCGTTAGAAGTTTTCCCAGTTACCTCCCTTTATCAAGTAGTTGAATTTTTGAATAAGAAAATAGCTTTGAATCCGGTAATGGTTGATAGCCAGGAACTTTTCCATAAAATCTATAAAGATAGCTACGATCAAGTAGATTTTTCTGAGGTCAAGGGACAAGAACATGCTAAAAGAGCTTTAGAAGTAGCCGCTGCCGGTGGTCATAATGTAATAATGATTGGTCCACCAGGTTCAGGAAAAACAATGTTAGCCCGTAGATTGCCCACCATTCTTCCTTCTTTAACTTTAGAGGAAGCTATAGAGATAACGAAATTATATAGTATAGCTAATTTATTACCGGCTGATACCCCCTTAATTACTGAGCGCCCCTTTAGAGCACCGCATCATACTATAAGTAACGTTGGTTTAATTGGTGGAGGAAAAACTCCTAAGCCAGGAGAGATTAGTTTATCCCATAATGGGGTGTTGTTTTTGGATGAGTTACCCGAATTTTCTCGGAGTGCCTTAGAATCACTGCGTCAACCTTTAGAGGACGGAATGGTTACCATTTCTCGTTCCCTTAACTCGGTTACTTATACGGCTTCTTTTATGTTGGTTGCCTCTCTTAATCCTTGTCCTTGCGGTTTCTTGGGGGATCCTGTAAAAACCTGCACCTGTAGCTCCTCTCAAATTATTAAATATCGCTCTAAAATCTCTGGTCCTTTATTAGACCGAATAGATATCCATATTGAAGTTCCTCGAATAAATAGTAAAGAAGTTATGGAAAGAAAAACAGTGGAGAATTCTGCTACCATCAGGGAAAGGGTAGAAAGTGCCCGGCTGATACAAAGAGAAAGATTTAGTAGTGAGAAAATATTTTGTAATGCTCAAATGTCCAAAAAGCAAATTGAGAAATATTGTTTCCTTGATCAAAATTCTAAAAATCTCCTCTATAAAGCAATGGATAAACTAAATTTGAGTAATCGGGCATACGATCGAATATTAAAAGTAGCTCGCACTATTGCTGATCTGGAAGAAGCAGAAGACATTAAAGTATCCCATCTGTCTGAAGCCATCCAATATCGCAGTCTTGACCGAAAATTATGGTTTTATTAGTTACCATTTTACCTTGAGATATTGAAAGATTTAAAAACTTGTGATATTATATAAGCGAAAAGAAATAAGCATACCCTGCTGTGATCGTGCTGGCTGACTAAGTTTTGAGCCAACACTTATAAAAAGGGGATCGATCTCTAAATGTGGCATGTAGGCCTAAGGTAGTCCTCTCCCCTACCTGGGGTGAGGAAAATACCAAAGGTTAACTAATTTAGTTAACCTGGAAACATAAAGCATTTAGGTAGATACCCACCTGTTTGAGGACAGGTATCAAAACCGAAGGCACACGGCATAGCAGGGTTTAATTTTAAAGGAATAGATCATCGCTTCCTGTAATAGTGGTGGCTAATACAAAAAGTCAAAGATGAACCATAACAAAGAAGAAATTCGAAATAATATTCTAAAAAAAAGACTTTCTCTCTCTCCAGAAGAAATAAAAAATAAAAGCCACCAGATATTTTTGAATTTGCTTAAGACTTCAGAATTTTTGCATTCCACAAAGATCCTATTTTATGTTTCCACCAGAAGTGAAGTGCAGACCGAAGAAATGATTAAGACCTCCTTAGCAGAAGGGAAAAAAGTATTTGTCCCTGTCATCTTATCAGATTCTATTGATCTGGCTCCCTCTCAATTAATGGACTTCGATAAAGAGTTAGCCAAAGGTAAAAAGGGAATTTTCGAACCGAAAGAAGAATATTACCGTTTATCTCCTCCAAGCGATCTCGATTTAGTAATATTACCGGGGGTTGCCTTTGACGGGGAAGGGAATAGGATTGGTAGAGGATTAGGATATTACGATAATTTTTTAAAAAAAGTTAATCCTTCTATTCCTATTATAGCTTTAGCTTTTGAACTGCAGATAGTAGAAAAAATACCAGTCGAGGAAAATGATATTCCAGTGGATAAAATAATAACTGAAAAAAGGATAATTAATTGTATCGGTACTCGAGAATTGCGTATTTAGTGCTCCGTTAACCAAGTTAGGATATTTTTGAGATTGCCACGCCCTGCTTTCAGNNAGTGCTCCGTTAACCAAGGTAGGATGGTTATGAGATTGCTTCGTTTGCGCTCGCCATGACTAACCTTAATATACTATAATAAATATAAACTTGTCCTATACCAATATCTAAAAAGTTAAAAAATTGGTGAAATCTTTACTTAATATCCGATAGGGGATATTATAAATTAAATATTGCTATACGCAAATGTTCTTTGCTCAAGACGAACTTATGCGAAATAAAGGAGGAAATGATAATTATGGAAGTAGAAGAAGG
>DFYM01000069.1:31252-31809 GCA_002383355.1 Candidatus Immundihabitans aquiphilus
GTACAAAAAGAAAAACAACCTACTGGAGAGATGGACGAAATGTTCAACCAATCTTTGGAAGAATTTAAAAAAATCCAAAGAGGAGAAATAATTAAAGGGAAAATTGTCAAAGTTAACGAGGATGGTTATTTTCTGGATATAAAATATAAAATGGAAGGATTTCTCCCTAAAAATGAAGAATCACTCCTTTCTAAAGAAACTAAAACCATTACTAATGCTTTAGAAGTAGGAGAAGAAGTTTATGTGTTCATAAATAGTATAGACGAGAAAAATGGGAAGGTTATTTTATCCCGGGAAAGAGCAAGATATCTCCAATTATGGGAGAAACTTAATGAACTATACAGAAAAAAAGAAAAAATAAACGCCGAAGTAATAGGGAAAAATTCTAATGGTTTAATAGTAAACGTGGGTATAAAGGGCTTTGCCCCTAAATCCCAAATTGAACAGAAGATGTTAGAAGAAAGAGATTTAGATAAATATATAGGCAAAAAATTAGATTTTATTATTACTAAACTAGATAAAAATGAGGATAAGATAATTCTCTCTCATCGGCTAAT
>DFYM01000044.1 GCA_002383355.1 Candidatus Immundihabitans aquiphilus
TTGAAATTCCGATACTATAAAATATATTAGAAAATCTCTTGATTCTTTAGACATATTGAACCTCGTTTAAGATTTTTTCTTTTAATCTCGGCTTAACTGCCTCTTTAATCACTAAGTCAACTTCTTTACCTAATAGATCTTCAAGGTAATACTTTAATTTCATATAATTAAAAAAATCTTTGTAGCCTTTATCAAAACTTACTAATATATCAATATCGCTATCTTCATGGACATAGTGTCCGCCCTTGACAAAAGAACCAAAGACACCTATCTCTTTTATGTGAAAATTTTCTTTGAGGTAAGCATTTTTTTGATTTAATTTATGTTTTATATCTATAATATCCATGGCTATAATGGCTATAATGCCCTCTTTAAGATTTTATTTTCGATGAATTGTCCTTCTGGAGTGGTAAATAACTTCCCTTACTTCTAACTTCAATAAAGCCCATTCCATGCAATATTCTTAATAATTTCCTTGAATCAATAATAGGCAATTTAGGCCTAAGCTTGAACTTCAAAGTTGTTTTATTTGCTGGTTAAAATATTCACAAGCTAAAGTTATAAAGTCTTTTTTTAGGTCATCCCAGGAACAAGATATTCAGGGGATACCTCCCCTGAAACCCCACAAAGATAATATAATTCAAAAAAATTCTATCTTGTTTTACCAACAAGATATTCAAGGGGAAGGATTCCCCTCTTAAGAGGGGTGTCCCGAAGGGACGGGGTGTTTCTCTTGAAATCTCCTTTATTTCCATTTTAATCTTATTATTCTCACTAAATAAAAAGAGTATATTACCCTTCCATATCTTGTCTTACTAAATTTTTTATAACAAATCAATCCCTTATCTTGAGGTATCGGAATTATTGAAATTCCGATACCTAAATTATATCTTATTCCCTCTGGCATATCTTCCTTTTCAGCATCCTCAAAATAGGTCAAAGCTTTCAAGGCCACAGATTCTGAGAAAGCTGGACCATATTTCTTCTTACACCAAGATAATATATCTTTAATGGAATATCCGGTTTCTTTCAAAATGGTCCATAAGTCAATAAAATCTTTCTTTAATCCCCTTTGCATAATAGAAATCACTTTCATGGCAGCTATATCTTCTAGTGAAGCAATCTTTAAGCAATTTTCCGAGATTAATGGTTTCAGCAAGGGATAATCATAATAAAAAAACGAAGTCCATACCTTCTTTAAAGAGATAATCAGGGTATCCTCTTTCATCTCTATCAGGGATATCTGATCCTTATGAAAGTATTTTTCTAATTCTTTTATCAATTTCAAGGGAGAAAAATTCACTTCCGAGAAAAAATCAAAATCTACGGATTTTCGATGCCCTAATATTAAAGCAAGTCCAGTGCCACCGGCAAGATAAAAAGAATTATTTAAGAGGATTGATTTCTTCAATCTCTCCAATACCTCTCCTTGTTTTGGGGAAAGTATAGTCAAATCCACAATAAATCCTCCACCAGTTAAAGGTTCTATCATCAAGCTTATAGGCATTATTTTTCAGAAAATCACTAAGACCTTTCTTACCAATCTTTTTAACCAGCCAGGCCCATTCTTCAATATCCCCATATTTCAATACTCGAGAGATTAGCTCCGGACAATTTAAAAATTCTCTTTCAGAAATATCTCTCTCTGGATAATCCCAGGTAAATTTTTTTAGATTAATTTGCTTAGACATATTGAACCTTATTATGGATAAATTGTTAAAGATAATTTTCAAGATCCTCAAGCTTTATCTTGACTTGTCTTAAGATAGACTTTAAAGTTTCTGGTTTTATATCATTGGAAAAATATCTACTACCTCATCAGGTCTGGTATTTATGGGATTATCTTTTTCCAAAACAGTACGAATTAAAGGTAAATTACTTTCTATGGCCGTTTCTAAGTAAAGAGTAACCGCCTCTATAAGACTTTGTTTAGCTTCTTCTTTGGTTTCACCTTGAGATGCTACATCAAGTTCTAAACATAAAGAACTATAACCTTCTTGCTCTTTAATCACCGTGCCGGTAAATACTAGTGTTGGTTTTTCCAAAACTATAATCCTCCTATCTCTTTCTTTGAAAGTTTTTCTTTATATATCTCCGTTATTCTTAGGAATACGAAGAATTTTAAAATTATTAGCCGATATCATCCCAAAACTAACCCTATCATTTCTCGCTGGGTCTATGCCCTAACATTCCTTCGTTCAGTTTTAGAGGATCAAAGCGGAGATAGACTTTAAAAGCTTAGATACTGCCTCTGGGCGTTACCAAAGAGCATTTTCATTTATTACAGGAATTCTTTAATAACGACTAACGACTAACGACTGTATGGTCATTTAGTTAGTCAGCTAGTTAGCCAGTTCGCCAGTTTACTAGTTAAATTATCTTTTTTACTAATTATCTTACGGGCAAGGGATATATCTTCTTCAATCTGTTTCTTTAATAAATCAGGATGGCCAAAACACTTTTCTCCTCTAATTTTTTCTAATATTTCGATATTTAATTTTTTATCGTAAATATTCTGATTAAATTCTAATATATGAATTTCAATAGTTCGACTTTGTTCCTGGAAAGTAGGTCTTATTCCAATATTCATTAAACCATAATATTTTTTATCTTCCAGAGTTAATTCTACTAAATAGACACCATTAGCCGGTACGATTTTCTCCGCCGGCACCTCAATATTGGCGGTAGGGAAATGGAGTAAACCCCTTCCTCTTCCCTTCCCAGGAACCACTTTCCCGGAAAGCCGTAGATGATGCCCCAAAAATTTGGTGGCCTTTTCTATCTCCCCCTGGCTGACATATTCCTTTATCTTGGTGCTGCTTACTATAGTCTGGTCTATAATTTCAGGTGGGATTATATTAGTTTTAAAATTATATATCTTGCCATAATTTCTTAAACTCTCGGCGTCCCCTCTTCCTTGAAAGCCAAATTTATAGTTAAAACCCACAAAGACTTCGGTTATTTTTAAGCTATGGACTAAAATGTTGCTTACAAAATCTTCGGGAGACATCCGACTGATTTCTTTGGTAAATTTAATGATTAATAAAGTATCTACCTGTAAATTCTCTATCAAATTTATTTTTTCCTTTAAGGAAGTCAAGAGAAAAATATTATTCTCCGGCACAATTACTTTATCGGGGTGCGGCTCAAAAGTTATAACTATGCTTATCCCCTTCTCTATTTTTGCTTTATCTACGGTAGACTTGATTAGTTTTTGGTGCCCACGGTGTACACCATCAAAAACTCCTAAAGCGGCATAGCGCTTTAATTCGGGTATTTTTGTATTTTCTGAGTATTCTAATACTTTCATAACGGGATAATGACTTCTCTTAACCTTTTTAATTAGAAATTTTAAATACCTTGATAGGTTTGATAATCAGGTCTTTTCTATTTTTAATTCTTGGGGTACCTAAAGCTAATAAATTTCCTTGTCCATCTACTATTTTAATCAATTTATCTTCTCTTATTATCGGGGTTTCTTCTGAGGTCTCAATAGCTGTTTTTTTAAAAATAAACCCCCCATTTAAAATTTTTCGAGCTTCGTCTTCCCCTACCGTTATTTTTTCTAAGCCTTTAAGGGCAGAGTCCATAGTAATTAGAAATTTTTTAGCTAAAGTAAGGTCCTTTTTTAAATCTTCTAAGCTTAAAGAATCCTCAATATGGAAAGTGCCAATTCTCCTTCTCACCAAATTAGACAAATAGGCACCACAACCTAACTCCTCCCCTATGTCATTACACAGGGTTCTAATATAAGTACCTTTGGAACATACTACCTCAAATTTGATAATAGGATTTTCTCCTTTAATCAAATCGATTAAATTTAATTGATAAATATTAACTTCTCTCGGTTTCCTTTCCACTATTTTACCTACTCGAGCCAGCTGGTATAGTCTTTTGCCCTCATAATGAACTGCTGAAAACATTGGAGGTACCTGGCTAATAGTACCTTTGTATCTCTGGAAGATTAGCTCAATCTTCTTACGGTCAAGAGTAGGATCAACTTCTTTTTTCTGAATAATTTTCCCTTCTGCATCCTGGGTATCAGTACTTATACCTAAAACCATTTCCCCTTCATAGTGTTTCTCCAGTTCGGACATAAACTCCAAAATTTTAGTAGCTTGATTTATACCTACCAGCAAAACACCGGAAGCAAAAGGGTCCAAGGTTCCTGCATGTCCAGTCTTCTTCGCTTTTAAAAGATATTTAACTTCTCTTACCAGGCGGTAAGAGCTGATTCCTCTCGGTTTGAATATATTTAAAATGCCATCCATTTTAATTCAATTGTCAGGAAATTTTCTTTTCCATCTCTCTCCTTTGGGGAGGGGAGATAAAGTAATTAAACTATTAACTGATTATTGGTTTATACCCTTCATATTTTTGCTTTTAGAGATTTAGGATAAAGAGTTTTTACTTATTCTTATTTTGGGAAGACTCTAATTCTTTAAATAATTCGGAAAGAATTTTTTCTCTTACCTCCTCGAGGGGAGCGGAACATAAACAACCAGCAGCGTTAGGATGCCCACCTCCTTTGAATTTATTGGCAAATTTATTTACATCAAAGTTGCCTTTAGAGCGGAAACTAACTTTTACTTTCTCATCCTTAGTCTCTTTCAGTAGAATGGATACTTCAGTATCTTTTAAAGTGGTAACTATATCGATTATCCCTTCTACTTCTTCGTCATTAGCTTCGGTTTCCTTTAACATCTTTCGAGTAATATATAACCAAGCCACCCCTTTCTGCTCATCAATTTCCAAAGTAGAAAGGGCTTGTCCCAATAATTTTAATCCCGAATAAGTATTCCTATTATAGACATTATTAGCAATTATATGAGGCTTAGCTCCTTTAGCGGTTAAATCAGCTGCTACCTGAAAAGTCTTGGAATTGACATTGGCATATCTAAAAGAACCTGTATCTGTCATTATAGCGGTGAATAAGCAAGAAGATATTTTTTCGTCTAACCAGTCCAGGTCTATATATTTAATTAAATCATAGATAATCTCTCCCACTGAAGAGGAAAAATAATCAATATAATTTATCTTTCCATAATTTTCATTGCTCCGATGATGGTCGATATTAATTATGGTTTTTACTTGTTTTAATATTTCTGAAACTTTGCCTATCCGACTAAGACTACTACTATCTAACACTATTCCGACGTTATAAATTCCCCCATCAAAATTATTATCCTTTAAACTATATACTTTTTCACTCCCTGACAAAAAGGAGTAAATTTGGGGCAATTTGTCTTCATTTACTATAGTAGATTTTTTATTTAATTTTTGTAAGATAAAATTTAAAGCCAGTTCCGAGCCAATAGCGTCACCATCCAAGCTTATATGTGAAGTAATTAGGAAATGGTCATCTTCTTTTAAGGTTTTCACAATTTTTCCAAAATTATTTTTCATTTTCCCCTTTATTTAGTCTTTCCCGTTGTTGCATTTCTTCTATTATATTGGATGCTCGGTATTGATATTCCATATTCTCGTCAATTAAAAATTTAATTTCCGGAACAAATCTAATTTTTAATTCTTTTCCAATCTCTCCTCTTATAAATTTTGTTGCTCCTTGCAGCGCCTTTAAACAATTTTCATTATGATTTTCATCACCATAAATACTAACATAAATTTTGGCATATCTTAAATCAGAAGAAGCCCATACCCGGGTAATAGTTACAAATTTTATTCTCGGGTCGTTTATTTTTTTATAGATAATATTATTAACTGCTCTTATCAAATATTTTTCTAATTGTTCAGCTCTCCTGGTAGAAGAAGTCATAAGGATCATCTCCCACTTAAATAATATTAATTTCGTAATTTACTAATTCAGACTCGTTTTTTCTTTCTAAAAATGAAATAACTTCATTTAAAACCTTATTTACATATTTTTTATCTTTCCCCACGCAAACAATCCCTAAAAGGGTACTCTGCCATAAATTATAATCATCTAGTTCAGAGACAGAAACATTATAATGATTTCTAAGGCGTACTTTTATACTCCTTAAGATATTTCTTTTATCTTTCAATGAACTACTCTGGGGGAAATATAAACTAGCCTGGCAAATCCCAATAATCATTTTGGTTTTAATAAATCTATTTAATACTTTCGACCTTTCTTTCTTTAACTTCTTCTAAATTATAAAATTCAAGGATATCTTTTAATTTAATATCATTAAAATTTTCTATACCTATTCCACATTCAAAACCAGCACTAACTTCTTTGGCATCCTCTTTAAATCTTTTTAAAGAAGCTACCTCCCCTTCGTATACTACTTTTCCATCTCTGATTACTCTAACCTTATCTTTTTTGGATATCTTTCCGTTTAAAACATAACTTCCCGCAATAGTGCCAACTTTGGGAATTTTAAATATTTCTCTAACTTCTGCCTGTCCATCGACATATTCTTTAACTTTTGGTTTTAGGTAACCTTGTAAGGCGGATTTAATATCCTCGACTAATTCATAGATTATTCTATACAGTCTTATTTCTACCTTTTCATTTTTAGCCACTTTTTGTATATTTAAATCTGGTCGAAGGTTAAAGCCTACTATTATGGCCTCCGAAGCAGAAGCCAACATTACGTCCGTTTCGGTAATATTCCCCACGCCCTGGTGAATTACCTCCATCTCTACTTCTTCCTTTTCCATTTCCGCTTTCACCTTATCTAAAGCTTCTTGCAAAGCTTCCAGGGAGCCTTGAGTGTCAGCCTTTAAGATAATTTTTAATTTATCCACTTTCCCTTGCTTTATTTCTAAAAATAATTTTTCTAAAGAAGCTTCGGATAATTCATCTTCTCTCACCTTACTTTTTTCTTTATTTTGTCTTTCTTCAATGATAATTTTAGCCAACTTCTCATCTGCTACTATTTGAAAATAATCTCCAGCATGAGGCATTTGGGAAAAACCTGTAATCTCGACTGGTGTAGATGGTCCAGCTTCCTTGAGCATTTTCCCCTTATCATCTACCATGCTCCTGATTTTACCGTAGGATAATCCCGCAATAAAGTAATCGCCCACCTTTAATGAGCCATCCTGAATTAATACTGAGCTAACAATTCCTCTTTTTTTATCTAATTTTGTTTCTATTATCAGACCTCTCGCTGGAATTTTAGGGTTAGCTTTTAATTCCAACATTTCTGCTTGTAGAGAAATAGCCTCTAATAGTTCTTTTATACCTTTATTTTGCAGGGCAGATATTTCTATCATTAAAGTTTCTCCGCCCCACTCTTCGGAAACTAAACCATAATTGGCTAAATCTTTCTTTACTTTCTCAGGATTGGCATTAGCTTTATCTATTTTATTGATGGCCACAATTATGGGTACATTTGCCGCTTTAGCATGGTTGATGGCTTCAATAGTCTGAGGCATTACCCCGTCATCGGCAGCAACAACCAAAACGGCAATATCCGTAGCTTTTACTCCCCGTGCTCTCATTGCAGTAAATGCTTCGTGGCCAGGTGTATCAATAAAAACAATTTTTTTGTTATCTATAATTATTTGATAGGCACCAATACTTTGAGTAATTCCTCCTATTTCTTCTTCTGTTACCTTAGTTTTTCTTATGGTATCAAGTAAGGTAGTTTTTCCATGATCCACATGACCAATAATAGTAACTACCGGAGGCTTAGAGATAAATTTTTCGCCCTCAATTTTCTTAGAAGAATCCAATTTATTTTTTAATTCTTTGGAGTATTTCGCTTTAAATTTATATTCTTGGATTATTTTCTCGAGGATATCTACCGGAATTTCTTTATCCACAGAAGTAATTAACCCAAAATTTATTGCTTTTTGTATTATTTCAGGCAAAGGCACCTTTAATAGCGAAGACAAATCCCTTAAATTGGGGATTTTATTAATTTCGATAGTTTTCGCCCTTTGTTCCTCTCCCTTTTCTTCTGCCTTTCTTCTTTCAGCATTCATTACCTCTTTTATTAACTCAATAGTATCCTCGTCTAAATTACTCATATGGTTTTGTACTTTAATCCCTTCTTTTTTTAAGAAGGCAATTAATTCTTTAGTAGGAATTTTTAGACTTTCTGCAACCTCATAAACGCGCATTTTCATATCTTCTCGCCTCCCTTATAACCTTCTTATAACCTTACAACTTAGATGTCTTCATAGATTTATTAGTTCATACTTTAGAAAACATTTCTTATTTACCAGGACTTTTAGAAGTATAATCCTCTAAAAACCTTCTTAACTCATTAATAGTTTGAGGAGGAATATCTTGCTTCAATTCTCGGCATAACCTTTTTTCTCGCAAAGCCTCTTCTAAACATTCCCTATTATAACAAAGGTAAGCCCCTCTTCCTGATTTCTTACCCGTCGGATCTATTTCTATATTCCCCTCCGGTGTTTTGATTATCCTTAATAATTCTCTTTTAGGTCTTTTATTCTGACAGCCAAGACAAGTCCTAATAGGTATCTTTATACTTTTTTTCATTTTATTCTTCTTTTCGGCAATTTTTTCCCAGCAAGGGAATTTATAACCAATCACAGGCTAAAAGCCAATTTTTTAAACCGAATTCGTGCTACTATTTATACTATCTGTCTCCTGCCCATCTTTTTCGTTAGCCTGAGACGTTTCTCTTTTTATATCAATTTTCCAATTAGTTAGTTTAGCCGCAAGTCGGGCATTTTGTCCCTCTTTGCCGATGGCTAAAGATAACTGTTGGTCTGCCACTACTACTATAGCCTTTCTTTCCTTTTCTAAAAGATCTACCGCTAGGACCTTAGCCGGGCTTAAGGAATTGGCAATAAAAGTTTTTTCATCATTGCTCCAACGGACAATGTCAATTTTTTCCTCTTTTAATTCGGCCATAATAGCTTTTATGCGAGAACCTTTGTCTCCTATGCAGGCACCTACCGGATCAACTTTTTCATCTCGGGAATAGACTGCCACCTTGGAACGTTTTCCCGCTTCTCGGGCAATACTTTTTATTTCTACCAAACCTTCATGAATTTCAGGAACCTCTAACTCAAACAGCCGTTTTAATAACTCGGGGTGAGTTCTAGAAGTTAATATTTTAGGACCTTTAGAGGTTTTTCTAACCTCCAAAATATATACTTTCATTCTCTTCCCCTTATAATATTCTTCATTTCTTATTTGTTCATTGGGCAAAAGAAGGGCCTCTGCCCTACCCAAATCCATAATTACATTTCTATTTTCTATTCTCTGTACAATTCCGGTGACTATATCTCTTTCCTTGTCTATGTACGTTTCGTAGATTAACTTTCTTTCTGCTTCTCTAATTTTTTGCACAATTACCTGTTTGGCAGTTTGAGCAGCTATTCTTCCAAATTCTCTCGGAGTTATCTCTATAAAGATGATATCACCAATCTTATATTTGTCTTTATCTTTATCGGACAATTTTAATTCATCTATAGATATTTCGTTTGAGGGGTTAGAAACCTTCTTTACCACAACTTTCTTATCAAATACTTTAATTGCACCAGTATCTTTATTCATATTTACCTCAATATCATTCTTCGCCCCATAATTTTTTTTATAAGCAGAAGCCACAGCAGATTCAATCGCTTCAATTAGAATATCTTGAGATATACCCTTTTCTTTCTCTATTTCGGCTAAAACCCCAATTATGCTTTCGTCCATATAGTATCTCCCCCCTTCCCTGTTATTTATATTTGAGCAACCGTAGTTTTATACAACAAAAGAGTGGTGTCTAAAACCACTCTTTTGGGAAGATTAATTTTTGCTTTACCGAACAAAGTATAACACAAAATTAATTTTTTAGCAAGCAAGACAAGAATCTCGGTGTTGTCCTAACCTTAAAGCCCAATTTAATTTGTTATTTTTAGAGACATTATGAGGCATTATATTATAATGGATTAAGTTTAAGTAAAGTGGTAAAATTTAAAAACAATAATCAGGAATTTTACTTTCAAGAATATAAAATATAGTTTTAAAAGAGCTATACAAGATAAATATCAAACATTTGAAGCTTTACAGTCACAAAGACACAAAGACTAAAGAATGTTTCGAAAATATGATCTTGGGAACATAAACGAAACATTTCAATCATTTTAAGTTATACATCACCGTACTACAAAAAATGGAGGGGACAATTGCTATGGATGCCGTTCAAAAATTTCAGGAGCTACTTAAAAAGATTTTCCAGTTTGAAGCCTCTGATTTAGATTTCGGAATTTATCGCGTTTTGAATTACAAAAGAGATAGGATAGAGAAATTTATTCAGGAAGACCTAAAAGATAAAATAGAATCTTCCTTTGCCAAGCATAAAGATGAAAGACTGACTGACCTGAATCAGAGATTGGAAAGTGCGAAAGAGAAGGTTAATCAAAATTTGGGACCAACGGCTTTCACGACTACTGGAGACCTTAAAGAAGAGTTTCAGGATACACCTCTCGGCAAAGATTTCCTTTCAGTAAAAGCACAAAAAGAAGAAGCAGAAGTAATTGGCGAGATTAAATTACAGGTTTTCAATGACCTTTATAATTTCTTCTCTCGCTACTACGAAGAAGGCGATTTTGTCCCCCATTATCGCTATTCCATAAAAGGGCACAAATATGCCATTCCTTATAATGGTGAGGAAGTAAAGCTTTACTGGGTGAATGCAGAACAGTATTACACAAAAACGGGTGTTCTTTTCCGGGATTACACATTTTCCATTCATTCCCCTTCTCTGAAGGGGTGGCAGGCAAAGCCTGACGGGGTAGTCAAAGTTATCTTTCGCATCGTTTCAGCCAGAGAAGAGCTCGCTTCCAACAAAGCCACCAAGGAGAGATTCTTTATTCTTGACGATGAAACACCGATAGAAATTGTTCCCTCTCCCCTGGCAGGAGAGGTTAAGGGTGAGGGGGAAATAATTATCCGCTTTCAGTATAGAGAACTTACCGAAGATGAAGTAAAGAACTATGAGGTAGTAGGAGGAAGTAAAGTCGCCAGACAGGAGAAGATTAATCAGAGAAGTTATGAAAAGGCACTAAAAATGATTAATGATGCTATTTTAAAGGAAGCTTTGAGCAGGGAGTATAAAAGCGAAAAGCCACTTCTCCTTTATCATATCTCAAGATTCACCGCCAAAAACACAAAAGACTACTTTATCCACAAAAACCTTAAAAAATTCCTCTCTGAACAACTGGATTACTTCATCAAAGCTGAGGTTTTAGATATTGAAACCCTGGAAAAAGAAAGGTTTTTAGATAAACATATCACTAGAGCCAAAGTAGTGCGAGAAATCGGAGAGGACCTCATTGATTTTCTCTCCCAGATTGAGGATTTCCAGAAAAGGCTATGGGAGAAAAAGAAGTTTGTCTTAAAGACAGAGTATGTAATCACCGTAGATCGGGTACCAGAAGAATTTCACCAGGAAATCTGGAATAACGAGGAACAGAAGAAAGAATGGAAAGAGTTAGGATTTGATATACCGTCCTCGGTATCTTCCCTGCAAAAGCAAGAATCTAAACTCCCCATTGATACTAAATATTTCAGTCAGGAATTCAAAGAAAAACTCCCTGCGGAAATCCGTTATATTGAACCAGAGTTTAAAAGATTGATGGAGGTATAAAACATGGCAAGAACGAAAATTCTAAATCTCGAAGCAATTAAAAATATCTTAAAAGCGCACAAAGAAGAATTAAAAGAAAAATACGGAGTTAAAGAAATTGGTATCTTTGGTTCTTATGTCAGAGGGGAACAAAAAAGGGTTAGTGATATTGACATACTTATTGACTTTGAACCTAATGCCAAAATTAGTCTTTTAGATTTTGTAGAAATAGAACTTTATTTGAGCAATTTATTGGGAGTAAAGGTTGATTTAGTGGAAAAGTCAGTATTAAAACCAAGGATAGGCAAACATATACTCAAGGAGGTAGTTTATCTATGAAACGTGAAATAGGAGATTATATTGCTTTTGGGACTGGATAAAGTTAAAGAACTACAAGAGAAAGTAATTTCCAATACTTAATTGATAATGTAGATAATAAATTGTCATCAATTATAAAAGTTGAGGGGTTTAATAATGAAGATGCGCAAAAGTGAAATAATCATCTTGGGAATAATTCTGCTTTCCTTGATCATCAGTATTTACTTTTATCCTCAGATGCCAGAAAAAATGGCTTCGCACTGGAATGCCCAGGGGCAAGTAGATGGCTACATGTCAAAATTCTGGGGGCTGTTCTTGATGCCTTTTATGCTTGTAGGTCTTGCTTTACTTTTTGTGGCTACTCCCCGAATGGACCCCTTAAAGGCAAATATTGAAAAATTCAGGAAATTTTATGATATATTTATCATCTTATTTTTTGTTTTCCTGCTTTCTACCCACCTCCAGATCATTCTCTGGAATATGGGAATTGAAATAAGTCCCAATGTAATTTTCCCAATTGGTCTTGGGCTTTTATTTTTCTATATCGGTATTCTTTGTGAAAATGCGAAAAGAAACTGGTTTATCGGAATCAGAACCCCCTGGACTCTAAGCAATGAGGTAGTCTGGGATAAGACCCATAAAATCGGTGGAAAGTTGTTTAAGATTGCCGGAGTAATTGCTCTTTTAGGAGTTTTCTTTCAGAACTATGCCTTCTTTTTCACCATTATTCCAGTAATTTTATTCTCTGCCTATACCATTATTTATTCCTATGTAGAATATCAAAAGGAGATGAAATGATAGCGTTATAGTAGTATTTTCCCCAAAAAAGGTAAAGGGTACAAGAAAAATTTTTTGGAATGCCCGACGCTATTATAAAATATTATCCCCCACCTATAACCGGAAAAACTTCAATCATATCCCCTTCTTTTACCTGATAATCAAAATTGGCTATTTTTTTATTAACCAAAACCATACCCACATAACCGATAAATTCCTTGGGTAAAAAACGGTTCACAATCGATAAAATATCCGCCGGGGAATCAAGCTGTAAATTTAAGGCTTTATTAGAATTATCCCTTAAGTATCGTTCAAAACCATAATAAAACTTGATCGTTACTTCCATACCTGTTACTCTCTCTTTCTTTTATTCTTTTCGGAAATAATAATTACTTTAAAAGGTAAATTCTCTATTTATTTAATCTTGTGGTTATTAACCTTTAATTCCTATCTGTAAATAAACTGGGGTCGGGTTGCGAAGAAAAGAAAGAATATATTTTGTTAATATTGCCAGATCTGACCCCCAAGATATCAAGTTACTTTAGCTATACCGTAATTAGAATAAGCTTCCTCCAATCGAACTGACACTAATTTACCAACCTTACCGGTTAATTTCGGGATTATAACTTTAATATAATTATCAGTGGTACCCTGAGAATAAATTTCCCCTTCTCGGTCTTTAACTTCCTTCTCCACTAAGACCCTGGTCTTTAATCCTATCCATTTCTTAATGAAATTGTAACTTAAAGATCGGGATAAATTTAATAACTTCTCGCTCCTTTCTTTTTTTGTCTTTTGCTCTATTTTATCAATAAGCAAATTAGCCAGACACTCCTGGCGATCAGAATACTGAAAAACATGAATTTTAGCCATTTCTAATTTTTTCACCAAATTATAGGTATTATTGAAACTTGCTTCATCTTCGTAGGGAAAGCCTACCATAATATCACTGGTTATAGCCAGATCAGGTATATTTTCTTTGAACTCCTGGATTTTTTGATAAAAAAATGTGGTATTGTAAGGACGATTCATCAGCCGGAGAATCTTATCATCACCACTTTGCAGAGGAATATGTAAATGATGACATAATTTAGGATATTTTATAAAAGCCTCTAATAATTCTTTATCCAGATAAATCGATTCTATCGAACTTAAACGGATTCTCTCTATATTTTTAAAATCATTAATTAAAGCTATAATTTTTGATAAATTTACCTTTTTCGTGGCAGTACTTTCAGTAGTATCAAGATCTGCGCCATAAGCCCCCAGATTAATTCCTAAAAGAACTACTTCCTTAACCTCCTTGTCGTTTAAAGCGGATATCTCTTTTTCAATATCTTTGATTGATCGACTCCGAGCCGGTCCTCTTACATAAGGTACCTTACAATAAGAACAAAATTTGTTGCAGCCATCTTGTATTTTAACCCAAGCCCGGGTATGCAAACTTGTGCTGCCGGGAGGAATAGAGTTTTCATATTTTCTTAGCTTTTTTGCTGGCTCTACAGTGACTACAGTTTGATGAGGAGGTAGATTATTTAACTGACTTAAAATAGTATTTTTCCCTTCATTTCCGGCTATCAAACTTATTCCTTCTATACCCTGTAGATCTTGATAGTCCGATTGTGCATAACAACCAGTTACTACTATTTTAGCTTTGAGATTTTGCTGGATGGCTCTTCTTATCATCTGTTTAGATTTGCGGTCAGCCTCCTTAGTAACGGTGCAGGTGTTTATCACATAAATATCTGCCTTTTCCTCAAAGTCAACTATTTGGTAACCGAGATTTTTGAACAAATTTAAGATAACCTCAGTCTCGTATTGATTTACTTTGCAACCGAGGGTTTTAAAGGCAACTTTTATTATAGAATTTCCTCCGTTTACTGTTTACTATTTACTGTTTACTGTCAATGTTTTAAATACCTTAGAGGTTAAAAACATAGCTAATCACTGATAAAACAAAGATAGCCGCGGTTTCGCTTCTTAAATAATGACTCCCTAAACTCACTGACTTTAGGCCACTTTCTTTAGCTAATTCTACTTCTTCCTCAGAAAAACCTCCTTCTGGGCCAATTACACTTAAAATGGTGGCCGGTTCAGGAGTAGAAGTCATTACCTCTTTTAAGCTAACTGATCTTTCCTTTTCCCAGAAGATTAAAGATAAATCAAAATGCTGAGAATCTTTCAGGAGCTCTTTAAATTTAGTAATAGGATAAATTTTTGGTACAGTACTTCTTTCCGATTGTTTACTCGCTTCGTAAGCAATCTTTTGCCAGCGTTTTTGCTTTTTTTCTCCCTCGAGGAAACCAACGGCAGGAATAGTACGAGAAGATACCAAGGGAATGAGGGAACTGATTCCCAATTCTGTAGATTTCTGGATAACCAAATCTATCTTGTTGCCTTTTAATAAGGACTGCGCCAGAACTATTTTAGTTTTTTTAAACTCATTAGCCGGAGAGATGGAGCTGATTATTTTACATTTTAATATTTGCTCTTTATAATCCTCAATTACCGAAAGATATTTATTCCCCTGACCATCACTTACTAATATTTGGTCATTTATTTTGTATCTCAAGGACTTAATTATATGCCTGGCTTCTTTACCATAAATTAAGATATGTTCTTCATTTTCCTTAATATTCTCTGGGGCGGTAAAAAAAAGAGGCATAGAAGCGTAGTCCCTTCCCTTCATCTATCACATACTACAGACTATCCTTCATTTTGGTTAAAGGCGTCTTTTATCTTATCAAAAACGCCCTTCTCACCGATAGTATCCGGATCTTCCCCGCTTAATTTAGCAAAATCTAACAATAACTTTTTTTGTTCGCTACTCAATTTCTTGGGTATTTCTACGTTTATTTTTACGTATTGATCTCCCCGTTGTTTAGTACCAATTTTATAAATTCCTTTCCCTTTAAGGCGGAATACTGTATTGGGTTGAGTACCAGCCGGTATCTTTAATTTGACGTTTCCCTCTAAAGTAGGAACGGTTATTTCGCCTCCCAGCGCCGCTTTCACAAAACTTATGGTAGTATTACATCTTATATTTATCCCCTCGCGTTTAAATAATTTGTGAGGTTTTACTGAGATTACAATATAAAGATCTCCGGTGGGACCTCCTCTTTCTCCCGGCTCACCCATTCCCGCTACTCGTAATCGATATCCCGAATCCACTCCCGCCGGTATCTTTACTTTTACTACTTTACGGGTCCTAACTTTTCCAGTCCCCCTACAATTGGAACAGACCTCAGTAATTATTTTACCTTCCCCATGGCAACGACGGCAGGTTTGAACATTTACAAATTGGCCAAATATAGAGCTTTGTGTAGTCCTTACCTCTCCGCTCCCATGACAATCCGGGCAAGTTTGGGGAGTACTTCCGGGTTTAGCCCCGCTCCCCTGGCAAACTGGGCAGGTCTCCCAATGAGGAACTTCAATTTCCGTTTCTTTACCAAAAGCAGCGTCTTCAAAACTTATTTCTAAATCATATCTTAAATCAGCTCCTTTTTGAGGACGAGCCCTCTCCTCGCGCCTCCGAGTCCTTGTCCCAAAAAAGGAATCGAATATATCACTAAAATCTCCGAAATCAGAAGGGCCTCTCCCTTGAAAATCTCGGAAATCAAATCCTCCCATCCCTTCTGCTGAACCAAATTGATCGTACCTGGATCTTTTTTCTGGGTCGCTAAGCACTTCGTAAGCTTCATTAATTTCCTTAAATTTTTTTTCTGCTTCTTCCTTATTAGAGGGATTTCTGTCCGGGTGGTATTTTAGAGCAAGTTTTCTATAAGCGCTCTTTATCTCCTCTGTAGAAGCATCTTTATTTATTCCTAAAATTTCATAATAATCTTTTTTGGGCAATTGATGTGTTCCTCTCCACTTAATAGTTTAAATTAGCCGATAGTAAATAGGATTTAGCAATAAAGCGAAAAACGAAAAGCACAAAAGACAAGACTATAACGCTAATCGTTTCTCCTATCTTGTGTCTCGTATTTGGCCAATAAAAAAGCCAGAAAACAAGTTTGTATCTGGGTATAGTAATGGTTAGCCAGTTAGCCAGTTAGCTAGTTAGCTAGTTAACCAGTTAGCCGGTTAGCCGGTTAACTAGTTTAAGTAGTAAACTGGCGAACTGGCTAACCGGGTAACTAACTCTGGTAAATAAGGTAACCAGCTGCCTAACTAAAGACGAACAACTATTTACTAGCCACTAATTCGTTAACTTTACTTGTCGTCGTCATTTTTTACCTCATAATCGGCATCAACTACTTTTTCCTCACCTTTTTCTTCACTTGTTTCTGCTTGTTCGGTTTCGGTTTCTCTGCTACTTTGAGTTGCTCCTCCTGCTTGCTGGCTTTGCGCCGACGCCTTTTTATAAATTTCTTCAGCCAGTTTATGTGAAGAAGCGGTTAATTCCTCAATACCTCTCTTAATTTCGTCTATATCATCTTTTTCTAAAGCACTTCGTAGTTTTTTAATATCTTCGTTTATTTTATCTTTTTCCTCTGCCGTAATTTTATCTTCCGATTCCTTCATCGTTTTTTCTACCGTGTAAATTAAGGTGTCTGCCTGATTGCGAAGTTCTACCTTCTCCTTTTGTTTTCTATCTTCCTCGGCATGTTGCTCTGCCTCTCTTATCTTTCTCTTGATTTCTTCTTCCGTTAATCCGGAAGAAGCAGTAATAGTTATCTGCTGTTCTTTCCCCGTCCCCAGGTCTTTGGCCTTTACGTTTAAGATACCATTGGCATCGATGTCAAAGGTAACCTCTATCTGAGGTACTCCTCGCGGTGCTGGCGGAATACCTACCAATTGGAATCGGCCTAAGCTAGTATTATCTTTAGCCATCGGCCTCTCTCCTTGCAATACATTTATCTCTACTGCCGTTTGATTATCTGCTGCGGTAGAAAAGATCTGGCTCTTAGAAGTAGGGATAGTAGTATTCCTTTCAATTAGCTTAGTGAATACTCCGCCTAAGGTTTCGATACCCAAAGACAAAGGAGTAACATCAAGGAGTAAAACATCCTTTACTTCCCCTTGTAATATACCAGCTTGGATGGCTGCTCCTACAGCTACTACTTCATCAGGGTTAACCCCTTTATTCGGTTCTTTCCCAAAAATCTTTTTTACCATTTCTTGGACTTTCGGCATCCGAGTCTGACCACCAACTAATATTACTTCGTCAATGTCTTCTGGTTTTAATTTTGCATCTTCCAGTGCCTTATAACAGGGTTCTTTAGTGCTTTCAATAAGGTCTTCAGTCAGTTGTTCTAATTTTGCTCGGCTTAAGGTAACATTTAAATGTTTTGGTCCACTGGCATCGGCAGTGATAAAAGGTAAATTAATTTCTGTTTCTAAAGCAGAAGAGAGCTCACATTTTGCTTTTTCCGCCGCTTCCTTTAATCTCTGTAAAGCCATCTGATCTTTTTTGAGGTCTATTCCATAATCCTTTTTAAAATTATCTACTAACCAATCTATTACCCTTTGGTCAAAGTCATCTCCTCCTAAAAAAGTGTTTCCGTTAGTAGATTTTACTTCAAAGACCCCTTCCTTACCAATCTCTAGAATAGAAATATCAAAGGTACCTCCACCTAAATCATAGACCGCAACTTTTTCATCTTTTTTCTTGCCTAAACCGTAAGCTAAAGCGGAAGCAGTGGGCTCATTAATAATTCTTACCACATTTAAGCCCGCAATTCTCCCCGCATCCTTTGTAGCCTCTCTCTGATTATCGTTAAAATAAGCTGGTACCGTAATAACTGCATCAGTCACTTTTTCTCCCAGATGACTTTCCGCCGAATTTTTTAATTTCCTTAATATCATTGCCGAGATCTCTTGGGGACTATAGGTTTTACCTTGTGCTTCGATTTTTATATCGGTATGTTCTCCCGGCACTATTTTATAAGGTAAGAATTTCTTTGCTCTTTGCACTACTTCGTCATTATATCTTCTCCCGATAAGCCTCTTGACAGAAAAAATGGTATTCTCCGGATTAGTAATAGCTTGTCTTTTAGCTAATAATCCTACCAATATTTCTCCTTTTTTAGTAAACGCTACCATAGAAGGCGTAGTTCTACTTCCCTCTTCATTTTCAATAACTACTGGTTTACCTCCTTCCATTACTGCAACTACCGAATTGGTGGTGCCCAAATCTATTCCTACTATTTTTCCCATAGTAAATTTTCCTCCTTAACTAAATTTAAATACTATTTAAATTATTTATTACTTATTGTTGCTTATTTTCTTCTTTTTCTGGTTTCTCTTCTTCCTCTTTTTTACTCTCTTGGCTAAGAGGAACTGCCACTTTTACCATTGCTGGCCTTAATACTTTTGATTTAAAGTAATAACCTTTACGTAGTTCTTCAACTACTGTTTCTGCAGGATAATCTTCGGTTTCTACAGTCATTACTGCTTCGTGTTGGTAAGGGTCAAATTTATGTCCCTTCGCCTCGATAGGCTTTACTCCCTCTTTGCTTAAAACACTATGAAATTCTCTTAATATATGATTAATACCCTCTCTTATTGCCTCGATATTGCACTCGCCCTCAGTCGCCTGTAGAGCCCTTTCTAAATTATCCACCACTCCCAATAAATTACTTAATAGTCCTTCATTAGCAAATTCCAAAAATTCCTTCTTCTTTTTCTCCTCTCGTTTCTTATAATTTTCAAAATCAGCTTGCAATCTTTTTAAATGTTCCAGATAATCCTGGGCTAAACTATCTTTTTTTCGAGCTAATTCTTCAGCCTCTTTTAATTTCTCTTCCATTTTTTTTATTAGTTCTTCTTTTTCTTTCAACTTTAACCCCAGTTCATTTTTAGTAAGCTTATGGTAATTTTTATCCTCTATTTTTAATTCCTCATCTTTCAGTTCTTTATGATGGTTATTATTGTCTTTGTCCTCACCCATTGCTACCCCTCCCTCAAATTTTCTTCCTTAAAATTCGGATAGTATCTCACTCAAGGTCTCTGAAATGTATTCTACAATAGAAATTACTCGAGAATAATCCATCCGTGTCGGCCCCAATATTCCTATTGCCCCCGCTGGTTTCCCTTTAATTTTATATTCTCGGGTTATTAAACTACAATCTTGCATTTCTTTTGGCCTGTTTTCTTGACCAATAATTACCTGGGTATTCTCCCATACTAAACATCTTCTAATTGTCTCCGCTAAAATATTTTCCTTTTCAATAAAGGAGAGAAGATAATCAAGCTTTTCGGTTTCTCTAAATTCCGGTTGTCTGATAAGGTTAATTCGACCATTTAAATATACCTTATCCTTGAAATATCTATAATTAAAACAATCTTCGATTAAACTATGAATAAAGACAAATTGCTCTTGAAGAGAAAGAATTCTCTTAAGTTCTTCTTTTAAGATGTTATATAAGTTAGCCAGGTCTATATTTTTTTCCTGTAACTTACTGTTTATAAAATTAGATAAATAATTTAGGTTATCTTCGCTAATCTCCCCTGATAAGTTTATCAATTTTTGATAAACTAATCCAGTATCCGTAATAATTAATACTAAAATACGGTTATTTCCTACTGGGGTAAGTTGAACTCGTCTCAGAGAATTGTTAATAAAATCTGGTTCTAACACTAACCCAATATTATTAGTTAATCGAGATAACAATTGGGAGGTTATTTTCATCGTTTGCTCAAATTCTTTGCTCTTTCTATATATTTGCATAATTTGCTCTTTTTTGCTCTCTTCTAAATCAGTTTTTTTCATTAAATTATCTACATAAAACCGGTAACCTTTATCGGTAGGAACTCTACCCGCTGAGGTATGAGGTTGCCAGAGGTAGTCACTCTTTTCTAATAAATTCATCTCATGTCTTATGGTAGCAGAGCTTAAATTCAAATTATATTTTTCTGCAATAGTGCTTGAGCTAACCGGCTCAGCAGTAGTAATATACCGATGGATCACTGCAGCTAATATTGCTTCCCTTCTTTTATCTAATTCCATTTTCCTCCCCCCTTTAGCACTCTCCTTGCTAGAGTGCTAATCACTTTAATAAAATAACACTAAGTAATTGATTTGTCAAGAGAGGGTTATCCGTCAACAAATTCTTGAAAAACGTAATTAGCTAAAAATAATCCTCTCGGAGTAAGTTGAATTTTATCCTCATCCCTTTTTAATAATCCTGAATCAACCAACTGCGCAATCTGGGAACTGAATATTTTATCCATACCTATCTTAAATCTATCTTTAAATTCTCGGTAAGATACTCCCTCTTTAGTTCTTAGACCCAAGATTATAGTTTCCCCCATTCTTTTTCGCCTGGGCAATTTTTCTCCTTCTTCAATAGGAAATTTGCCCCGCTCCACCTCTTGGATGTATCTTTGGGGGTCTTTAAAATTCATATAGCGATACCCCTTGATGAAAGAAGAAGCCCCCGCCCCTATCCCTAAATAGGGCTGATTATGCCAATAGATTTGATTGTGGAGAGAACGCTTAGAAGGACGGGCAAAATTAGATATTTCATAATGCTCAAAGCCGTTTTTTTTCAAGAAATCAATTGCCCAACTATACATAGCACACTCCACTTCTTCGTCAGGAAGATTTAACCTCCCCTCTTCCCAGCTTTTAAAAAATTCTGTCCCCTCCTCCAGCGTCAAGTTGTATAAAGATAAGTGATCTGGTTTTAAAGCTACAGCTTTTTTAACCGAACTTTGAAAATCAGACAAGGTTTGGTCAGGTAAGGCGAACATAATATCCAAATTTATATTATCAAACCCTGATTCTCGGGCTTGAAGATAAGAGGATATAATATCTGGTACGGTATGGATCCGTCCCAATCTTTTTAAGAAATAATCATTAAAACTCTGAGCCCCTAAGCTTAATCTATTTACCCCCGCCTTAAGCAAGAGATCTAATTTTTCTTTATCAATAGTCCCGGGATTTGCTTCTACAGTTATCTCCATATTTGGCGCCGTATTAAAATTATCTTTTAAAAAATTTATAATATTACTAATCCAGTTCCCGGATAAGATAGTAGGAGTACCCCCTCCCCAATATATAGTTTTTAAAGTAGCATTTTTAAATTTTTTAGCATATAGATCAATTTCCCGGTATAAAGAGGAGACATAAGGTAATACCTCCTTCTCCTCTTTTATAGGATAAGAATTAAAGTCACAGTAAAAACATTTGGCTTTACAAAAAGGAAGGTGTAAGTATAATCCTAATTCCATATCTATTACCTAATCAATTTTTAATATTCCCAGAAAGGCCTCTTGAGGAATTTCTACTCTTCCTAATTTTTTCATCCTTTTTTTACCCGCCTTCTGCTTTTCCAACAGTTTCCTCTTGCGGGTAATATCGCCTCCATAACACTTAGCCAAGACGTCTTTCTTTAAGGCCCTTATTGTTTCCCGAGCGATAACCTTATGTTCAATAACTGCCTGAATAGGGACCTCGTATAATTGACGCGGAATAATTTCTTTTAACTTCTCTACCATTTTTTTAGCTTGTAAGTAGGCTTTGTCTTTGTGTACTACAAAAGATAAAGCATCTACTACTTCATAATTAACTAAAATATCTACCTTGACTAAATCCGCTGGTCTGTAGCCTATAAATTCATAATCTAAAGAGGCATATCCACTACTTCTCGATTTTAATTTATCGTAAAAATCCAGAATAATTTCATTTAAAGGTAATTCGTAGCTTAATTTTACCCTTAATTCATCAAGATACTCCATATTTTTAAAAATTCCTCTTTTATCTTGAGCCAGGTCCATAATCCCTCCTATATATTGACTGGGAGTGATAATATCCGCTTTCACATAAGGCTCTTCCATCTTCTCTATTTCTACTTTGGAAGGAAAAAAAGAAGGATTGTTTATTCTAATAATTTTCCCCTCCTTCAGGGTAAGCTGATACATTACACTCGGAGCAGTGGCAATTAAGTTAAGGCTATATTCCCTTTCTAACCTTTCCTGAATAATTTCCATATGCAATAAACCTAAAAAGCCACAGCGGAAACCAAATCCTAAAGCCTGAGAAGTCTCAGGTTCGCTAACCAGAGAAGAATCATTTAGTTTTAATTTATCTAAGGCGGATTTTAGATTTTCGTAGTCTTCAGTATCTATCGGGTAAATACTACAAAAAACTAAGGGATTTGCTTTTTTATAACCAGGAAGACTTACTTTTGCTGGGTTAGAAGCATCAGTGATGGTATCACCTACTCGAGTATCTTTTATATCTTTAAATCCCGCCTTAATATAGCCAACTTCACCAGCACTAAGTCCTAAGGCAGGCTGCATCTGGGGGCGAAAGATTCCTATTTCTGCAACTTCATATTTCTTCCCATTAGACATAGTTTGTATAATCATTCCTGGCTTAACCAGGCCATCTACAATTCTGACATACACAATAGCCCCCTGATAAGGATTATAAAGCGAATCAAAGATAAGTGCTTTTAAAGGCAATTTTATATTTCCTCTCGGAGGTGGTATTCTTTTTACAATTGCTTCCAAAATCTCAGAAGTTCCAATTCCTTCCTTTGCACTGGCTAGGATAATTTTTTCTTTTTTTACTTCCAGAATATTTCTTAACTCTTGGGAAACTTTAGCCGGATTAGCGGTAGCCAGATCTATCTTGTTAATTACCGGAATTATTTTCAGGTTATTTTTAACCGCCAATTGGATATTAGCTAGAGTCTGAGCCTGCACACCCTGAGAAGCATCAACAATAAGTAAAGCTCCCTCACACGCTGCCAGACTTCGCGAGACTTCGTAAGAAAAATCTACATGACCGGGTGTATCTATTAAGTTTAAAATATATTTCTCTCCGTCTTTTGCGTGATATTGTAATCTTACGGCTTTTGATTTAATAGTTATGCCCTTTTCCCTTTCTAAATCCATATTATCTAATATTTGTTCTCTTCTTTCTCTTTCGGAAATTGTTCCGGTATATTCTAACAATCTATCGGCAATAGTTGATTTCCCGTGGTCAATGTGGGCAATTATAGAAAAATTTCTTATTTTATCAATACTGACTGGTTCGTTTGGGGACATTTTTATATCTTTCCTCGGAAGATTATTTTTAGTTTTTGTTTTAAATTTTTAATTTCTGAGACACCCAAGAAATAACTGCTTACCAAATATATTATACCACCAGCTAAAATCGAGATTAATACCTGAATTAGCTGGTCAACCTTATTAGATAGGTTTAGTATGCCTCCTAAAAAATTACTAACCATAATACAACTTATAGCCATAATAAGGGTAGCAACTATAATTTTTGATAGAAAATAGATCTCCTCTCTCCACTCTATATCTCCTATTTTAGCTGGTAGAAGTTTTAGCAGAATAAACATATTTATTATAGCTACTACCGAAGTAGCCAAGGCTAAACCTGAATGAGCCAGGTAGCGAACTAAAAATAAATCGAGAGCAATATTTAGAAATACTATGAAGCTACCTATTTTTACCGGTGTCTTGGTATCCCTTAGAGCATAAAAGACCATAGTAATCAACCGAAGACTGGCATAGGCAAAGAGTCCGATAGAATAATATAATAAAGCAGCAGTAGTCATCAGCGTTGCTGTTTTACTAAAGATGCCATGTTCGTAAATTAAACGAATTATCGGGTCTCTTAAAACTATTAGCCCTACCGCTGAGGGAATGGTTATAAAAGTCAACATTCTCAGACCAAACAAAAAAGACTTTTTAAGTTCCAGGATATTATCCTCTGCCGCATATTTAGAGAGCGTAGGGAAGGTAGCAATAGAAATTGCTATACCAAAAGCACCTAAAGGGAATTGAACTAACCTATTGGCATAATACAGAGCAGATATACTTCCATCTACCAAACTAGAAGCGATGGTTCTATCTACTACTACGTTTACTTCGTTTATGGCCAAACCAAAGATGGCCGGGAGCAATAATTTTAATAACTTTTGTACACCAGGGTCCTGAAAATCTATAACGAACTTATATTTTACTTTATCTTTTACCAACGCTGGGACTTGAATCAAAGCCTGCCCCAGCCCTCCTAAAATTACTCCTATAGCCAAACTATAAATACCATAATGAAGACTTAAGGTGAAAGCAAAGATTATAATAGAGATATTTAACATTGCCGGGGCTAAAGCGGGGACTAAAAAATGGTCATAAGAATTAAGTATACTCATAAATAAAGCGGCAATAGCCACAAATCCCAGATAAGGGAACATAATCCTGGTTAGATTTACTGCTAATTCATATTTATAGCTATTACTTTTAAAACCCACCGCCATCAGGTCAATCAAGAGAGGCGCTCCCCAAATTCCTAAAACTATTACTATAATTAAAATTAAAATTAAAATATTAAGGACATTGCTGGCAAAATACTCCGCTTTTTTTCGACCATAATTGGTTAAATATTCCGCAAATATCGGGATGAAGGCAGTGTTTAAGGCCCCTTCCCCCAAAAAGGTTCTAAATAAATTCGGGATCATAAAGGCAATAAAAAAGGCATCAGTTTCTATAGTTGCTCCGAATTTATTAGAAATGACTACTTCCCGGACTAAACCTAATATCCGACAGAAGATAGTAGCTACAATAACTATTCCGGCATATTTAGCAATTTTATGTTTGGTTTCCATTAATCTCCTTTACTTATATAGCATAGAAAACGTGCAGTGTTTAACGAATAAAATAAATCTAATAAATTAAAAACGCAAAGCGAAAAGCTTAAAAACATATATTTCCTTCACGAAATACGAAATATGAATACAATGCTTGATTTTATAAAAAAATAATGTTAAAATTTACCAGAAAAAAAATAAAGAAAGGATCTTTGCTTACTATGCCAAAAACTAAATCAGCAATAAAAAGAGTAAAAACCGCCGAAAAAGCTCATTTAAGAAATATCTCTTATAAATCTAAAATAAAGACTAATATTAAAAAACTGAATACTGCCTTAGCAGAAAAAAACGAAAATAATATAGCGAATTATTTTAAAGAGTCTATTTCTAGTTTAGATAAGGCGGCCAGTAAAGGAATCTTACCTTTGGGTACTGCTGCTCGCAAAAAATCCAGACTAACTAAAAGATTAAATACTTTAACCAAAGCGGTACCGCTTACTGAAATTAAAGAAACGGCAAAAAGTGAAGAAAAATCTCTATAGTTACGATTTACTAAGGCTATCTATTTATTGCCTTCATTTATAATATTTATTACTAATTCTTCTAAAACAATTTGCGGATTTTTCTGATTATCTTTTAATTCTAAATCAGCAAGGTTTAATAATTTATAAGCTTGGCAAAGTTCCTGAATAGTATAATTCCTTGCTTGCCTTTCCAATTTTTCTATAACGAAAACCGGTAATTTCAGTTCCTCCCTGATTTTAGTAAGATTAGCCCCCTCCAAAAGTAATAATTTGGTTTGTAAAATAAGTCTTATTTGCCTATAAATCATCGCCAATATAGATAGATAAGGGAGATTACCCTGGTCTAATTTTACTAAACCATCCAGAGCCTGGGGTAACTTTTTCTCACCCAGGTAATCTAGGACCTGGAAGATATTAATAGCTTCTGAGCCACTTATAGTAGTAATAACATCTTCTTTTTCCACCAGCTCTTTGTCTTTGGTATAGACATCTATTTTTTCTATTTCATTAAAAAGATACCTCAAATCAGTAGTATCAACCAGAGATTGCAAATAATATAAGGCCTCAGGAGTAATTTTTTTATTACTGCGGCGAAATTTTGCCTTTATCCATAAAGTTAATTCTGATTTATCTGGAATATCCAATTTAACTATTAATCCTATCCTTTTGACCGCCGCTATCAGTTCTTTATCGGGAATGTTTTCTTTATATATAATTATTAGGAAAGAAAAATTATTAGTTAAATGCCAATGGTTTAAATAATCTATTAATTTAACTCTCTCGGTTTTATCAATATTTTCCGCTTCCTTTAACACTATTAGTTTATATTTAGCCATAAAGGGAATTATTTCTATCTCTTTCATTATTTCAGTTAGAGAATTTTTTCCGCCATAGAATACTTTATAATTTAACTCTCTCTGGTTAGAGGGGATTACTTTATCTTTAAACTTATTTAAAGTACTTTCTTTCAAATAATCTTCCTTACCAAAAAATAGATAAATAGGCCGGAGATTTTCTTTTTTTAGATGATTTAATATTCCTTGATAATCTAAAAAATCTTTCTGGTTCATATTTTCACCTTAAGGTCTTTACCCAGTATTTCTCGCCGTCAGTGCGAATAATTATGGTCCCCTTTTGATCCGTACGATATATTTTAATATTTCTACTTTCTAATCTCTCTATGATTTCCGGAGAAGGGTGGCCGTAATTATTTTTACCTACCGAAATTACGGCTATAACGGGGTCAACTTTATTTAAAAACTCTATCTGGGTAGAACTTGCGCTCCCATGATGAGCCACTTTTAAAACATCACTCTTTAAATAATCTTGCCAGAGGAGCAACTCCTTTTCCGCTTCTTCTTCTATATCTCCGGTAAAAAGAAATTTTGAATTTTTATAGAGCAATTTTACCACAATTGAAGCATTATTTAAATCTGATTCGTTGTATAAATCAGCAGTGGGCATAGGATTGAGGATTAATATCTCAAAGTTTCTATTAAAAATGAAATGGTCACCAGCTTTTACCTGATAATAAGGTATATTTTTGTCCTTAATCAGAGAGATAAATTCTCTGTATTCAGGAATATCCCAGGCTAACCCACCATCTAAAATCATATCTACTTTGAACTCTTCAAGTACCGGTAATAATCCTTCTAAGTGATCTAAATCGGGATGAGTTAGAATCATTAGATTAATCTTATCTATCCCTTCTCTTCTTAAATAGGGGATTACCGTACTACTACCTACATCAAAAACACTGAAAGGAGTCCCTCCTCCATCAATTAAAATATTATACTTTCTGGGGGCTTCAATCAATATACTATCACCTTCCCCCACATTTATAAAATTAACTTCTAAATTATCTGAGGGAGAGAATATCTGAACCAAAATAATCACTAATATAGTAGTTAATAGGGCTAAGACGGACCTAATTTTTAATTTTGGGGGGAATATCTTTCGATAAAATATTTCTATAATAAAAAATACCAGGAGATAATATAAAAAAATAAGGATAAGGGAAGGTTGAGCCATATAGAGGTAAGAAAAAGGGAGGGAAGAAAATAATTCGGCTAATAAGTTAATCAGCAGTAAGACATAATAATTAAGATAAGCCAGTAATCCTGCGAGGGGCATACTGATTAACCCTACTAAAAAGATAATAAATCCGAATATTACAGCTACACTGGCTAAAGGAATAATAAATATATTAGCAATAATGGCGATTAAGGATACCTTAGAAAAGAAATAAGCCGAAAGGGGGAAGATACCTACCCACGAAGCCAGGGAAAGGGACAAAGGTTTACTAATTACCTCAGAAATCTCAGAAAATAATTCTTGAAAAATAGGAGAAAGATAGATTACAAAGAAGGTAATTATAAAAGACAGGAGGAAACCAGCATCATAAAGGGTCAAGGGATTTACTAACAAGATTAAAAAAGCTGCCAGAAAAAGAGAAATATAAATATCCCGGTTCCTATTTATTAATTGCCCTATTATTAATAAAGAAAACATCAGAGAGGCGCGGACTACTGAGGGACGAAATCCGGTAATCGAGGCATACATAATTAATAATACTAAAGTTAGGATGATTTTTGGTCGTCGGGGAAGATGAAAAAAATTTAAAAATATAGAGAGCGCTAGAGTAATTATGCCGACATGTAAACCAGAAACCGCAAGTAGATGCATAATCCCTGCTTCAATAAATACCTCCTCTACTTCCGAAGGGAGATGAGTTCTTTCCCCTAATAACATACCGAGGAGTAAAGCATCATAAGGGGAACTAATCAGCGGTTCTATTATACTTTTTATCTTATTCCTCATATATAGCGAAAAAGACACCAAAGGATTTAACCTTTCTTCTCCTATTTTTTGGATATCCTTTTCCTGCCATATATTGACGTAAGTGAAAATTCTTTTTTGGGCTAGATATAATTGGTAATCAAATTCTCCATAATTATTTTTAGCGAGGGGCTTAAGTAACCTACCTTGAACCCTCAAGACATCTCCATACTCGTAAGGGCAATTCTCGGTATATACATTTACTAAGGTTAGGCCTCTTACTCTAAACTTTTGGTCTCCTCTTTCGATTTGATTTACCCTGAGTTTGAGGGAAAATTTTCCCAGTTCAGGGTAATATTCTTTTTCTTCTACCCTCCCGAGGATATTTAATTTTTTATCTCCCGCAAAATTAACCAAGTGGTTATCGCCCCAGGGTTGGGAATTAAGCTGGAAATTAAAGAGGCCGATCAACATTACTATTAAAAATAACAAAGCAGTGGTTATTGGCCACTGCTTTGAAAAACTTATAATAGAAATTACCAGTAGTAAAACAAGGAAAATAAATATGACTTCTAAAGAGGTTAAATTAAAACTGATTGAGCTTCCTAAAATTATTCCAATAAGATAAAAAAATAAGATTACGGGTAAAGGTCTAATATTATTAATAATATTATTATAGGAATTAGGAGAAGGCGGAACTATTATTGGACACAAATTAGATCTTTAATTCCTTCAAACTTTTTTTCTCCAATCCCGGAAACTTCTTTTATCTCCTCAATAGAGTTAAAAAATCCATTCTTATCTCGATATTCTACTATCCTTTCCGAAAGAACCTGACCAATTCCCGGCAAAGATTGCAAAAGGCTTGCCTCCGCAGTATTAATATTTATTTTATCGGAAGAGGAAGAAGTATATAGGCTATTAATATTTTTAATATCTTCCGGTAAATTTTCTCCCGAGCTTTCTTCCTCGTCCTTTAAAATTCGGTAAGGTATGATTATTTTTTGCCCATCCTTAAGGAGTGCTGCCAAATTAACCGCATCTAAATTAGCCTTTTCCGCTGCTCCTCCGGCCATTTTTACTGCATCGATAACTCTATCGGTAGATTTTAATTGATAAACTCCCGGATTTTTTACTGCCCCACTAATATGAATTATTACTGGAGGAACCTCTGCAGTTATGGTAGGAACGGTGGGAGCATTGTTTGTTGAAGGGTTTAGTTCCGGGTTTATCATAAATTCTTCTTCACCATTAAGATTTTTAAATAAAGTGGTCCCTAAAGCGATTATTATGATTACTAATAAAAAGATAACTGCAACTTTTTCTTGGTTAGATAAGTTAAACACCAACTAGCCCTCTTCTTCTCTAAAATTTATTATACTTCCCCATCAGCAGCTGAAAGTCAGAAATTAAAGACTGAAAAAGAAAACTATAATTTAAAGTTTAGAGTCTTTTCCCGGGAGCAGAGGTCGATAAATTATATTGAGAAGTTTGATTTACCCGGCCTTGACTTTTAAAATATCTTTTTGCTTCACCTACGGTGTATAATGAACCGGTTATACAAATTAGGTCGGCTGGTTGAGCCTTACGTAGGGCACATTTTATGGCCTGCGATATATTCTTGGTAACTATTATCTTATTTGGCTGGACATATTGAGCAGCCTCCTGAGCAATTAGTTCAGCAGGGGTGGCTCGCAGATTTTTAGTTTGAGAAGTTATTAATAAATCAGCCAGGGGAGATATAATTTGAATCATCTTCCGATAATCCTTATCGGAAAAAATGGCTAATACTAAAATGAGCCGCTTATAAGAAAAAAGCTCTTCCAGCGCTTGACGGACTGTTCTAATTCCGTGAGGATTATGTGCTCCGTCTAAGACTAATAAGGGTTTATCTTGGATAATTTCCAGCCTCCCTTCCCATCTCGCCTTCTCTACCCCCTCTCTAATTGCTTTGGTAGAAATATTTAATCCTTTAATTCGGAGAGCCTCTACCGCCGCAATAGCAGTAGCGGCATTGTCCACCTGATACTTACCTATCAAGGGTACATACATATTTTTATATTCCTCGCTAATCCCCTTTAAATCAAATACATTTCCTTCTATATCAGATTTTACTACGCGGTAATTTATTTCTTTGCCTACCCTAAAAAGTAGAGCATTTTTCTCCTCTGCTATTTTTTTAATCTCCTCCCCAGCCTCTTCCTCTTGTGGCGAAGTAATTACTATCCCCCCAGGCTTGATAATTCCTCCTTTCTCCCTGGCAATTTCCTTTAAACTGTTTCCCAATTTATCCATATGGTCATAGTCAAGAGGGGTAATAACCGAAACTAACGGTTCACAGACATTAGTAGCATCTAATCTCCCCCCCAGCCCTACTTCTAAAACCAAAAAATCAACCTTTTCTTCGTAAAAATAAAGAAAGGCCATAGCTGTAATTACTTCAAAGAAGGTAGGATGATTATAACCGGGGGTACGAGAAACTTCTTCTATATAAGGCTTGACCTTTTCTAACAATTCTACTACTCTTTGCGGGCTGATGTTTTGAAAATTAATTTTCATCCTTTCGGTAAAGTCAACTAAATGAGGAGAAGTATATAGACCAACTTTAAATCCCTCTGCTTGCAGTATAGAACTTATGATGGCCGCTGTTGATCCTTTTCCATTGGTTCCGGCAATATGCAGGATATTTAATTTTTTATGAGGATTACCTAAAAGAAAAAGTAAGTGGGAAATATTGTCTAATCCTAATTTTATTCCATATTTGTTTAAATTATAAATATAATTTAGAGCTTCTGCATAACTTATCATATTTACCTCTCGAATGAGTCATTATAGTAAATGCTCGTCGTCAATCACTACTTAAAGTTTTTTAAATGGCTTTCTAATCTTTCTACCACATCAGTCAATCCTTTTGCTTTTTCTCTTTCCTTTTCAATCACCTCGGCGGGAGCTTTAGTTAGAAAATCTGGATTATTTAACTTTTTAATCACTAGATCCAATTGTTTCTTTTCGTTCTGTAATCTTTTTTCTAAGCGAGTGATCTCTTCTTCAATATTGATTATGTCTTTTAACGGAATAAATATTTCTATACCTTCTAAAATTCCCGTAACGGAATAAGGTGGCTTTTCTAGATCTGTTCCTATATTTAATCTTTCTATCTTAACTAATGATTCAATATAATTGCTATTTTCTTTGATGAGTTTTGAGAGGTCATTATTGTGGCTAACTTTTAAAAATAGACTAATCTTTTTGCTATAAGGAATATTCATATCTGCTTTAATATTCCTAATTGTTCTAATTATGTCCATAATTTTATTCATTTTTTCTTCTGCCCCTTCATCTATATATTCTTCATAATATTGAGGCCAGGAAGAGATCATAATACTTTCTTCTTTATGGGGAAGTCTTTGCCAAACTTCTTCAGTTATAAAAGGCATAAAGGGGTGTAAAAGTTTCAAAGTATTTTGTAAGGTGAGCCACAAAATATATTGAGCTGTCTCTTTTTCCAGCTTATCCTCTTCTTGATACAATCTGAATTTAATAAACTCTATGTACCAATCACAAAATTCATCCCAGCTAAATTCATAAATGGTCTTGGCTGCTTCCCCAAATTTAAATTCAGAAAGGTAATCACTAATCATTTTTATGGTTCTATTTAAGCGACTAATTATCCATTTATCAGCCAAGGTCACTTTTAATCTCTTTTTTTCTATTTTGTCGGGAGCAAAATCTTTAAGATTCAGCATGGAAAATCTTGATACATTCCAAATTTTGTTGGTAAAATTTCTAAATCCTTTAATTCTTTCTTCTGACAAACAGATATAATTCCCTTGAATAGTTAAAGAAGCAAGAGTCATTCTCAAGGCATCTGCTCCGTATTCTTCAGCGATGACTAAAGGATCTATCACATTCCCTTTTGATTTACTCATTTTTTTACCTTCTTCATCTCTTACCAAAGGATTGATATAAACTTTCCTAAAGGGGACATCTCCGCCAAATTTAAGTCCCATCATTATCATACGTGCTACCCAAAAGAAAATTATATCAAAGCCGGTTACTAATACAGAGGTAGGATAAAAACACTTAAGGTCATCACTCTCTTCCGGCCAACCTAAAGTAGAAAAGGGCCACAGGGCTGAACTAAACCAGGTATCTAAAACATCGGCATCCTGGACTAAATTATGACCGCCACATTTTTGACAGGAGGAAGGGGTTTCTTCTTCTACATTTAAAGCTGAACAATCCTGGCAATACCATACCGGGATACGATGCCCCCACCATAGTTGACGCGAAATACACCAATCTTTAATATTTTTCATCCACTCATAGTATACTTTCTCCCAACGAGAGGGTATAAATTCAATCTTACCCTCTTCTACTGCCGAAATAGCCGGCAGAGCAAGGTCTTTCATCTTTACAAACCATTGCTTAGAAAGGTAGGGCTCAATAATAGTTCCACATCGATAGCAATGTCCAAGGGAATGCCGATAGTCTTCCACCTTCTTTAAATAGCCCTTTTCTTTTAATTCTTTGATTACTTGGTTACGACATTCTCTTACGCTTAATCCTTTAAACTTCCCGGCTTGCTCATTCATCGTTCCGTCATCATTTAATAGATTAATTACTGGAAGGTTATGACGTTTACCTAATTCAAAATCATTTAGATCATGAGCCGGCGTTATCTTTACGGCTCCTGTACCAAATTCTGGGTCAACATAATCATCCTCGATGATGGGTAACTCTCTCCCTACTAAAGGCAAGATAGCAATTTTGCCCACAAACTTTTTATAGCGGGGATCATTAGGATGGACTGCTACCGCCGTATCGCCCAGCATAGTTTCCGGACGGACCGTAGCTATAGAGATCGTCTCTCCCGAATCTTTAAGAGGATAATTTATATAATAAAGATTGGATTCCTCTTCTACTAAATCTACCTCAAGGTCAGCTAAAGCAGTTTGACATCGAGGGCACCAGTTTATTACATAATTTGCCTGGTAGATCAGCCCTTCACGGTATAGTTGTACAAATACTCTCCTCACCGCCTTGGAAAGTCCTTCGTCTAAAGTAAATCTTAACCGTGACCAATCACAAGAAAACCCCAATCTTTGTAGTTGATTTATAATGTTGTTACCGTATTTTTCCTTCCACTGCCAAACTCTTTCCAGAAATTTTTCTCTCCCCAAATCGTATCTACTTTTTCCTTCTTTAGCTATTTCCCTTTCTACCACATTCTGAGTAGCGATTCCGGCATGATCAGTACCTGGCAACCAAAGAGCATTGTAGCCTTCCATCCTTTTCCATCTAATTAAAATATCTTGCAGAGTATTATTTAAGGCATGACCAATATGTAATGAGCCAGTAACATTAGGAGGAGGCATAACTATAGAGTAATTTTTCTCTTTATCAAACGACAATTTTGCTTTAAAATAATCTTTTTTTACCCAGAATTCATACCACTTTTTTTCGATAGCCTGGGGATTGTATACCGAAGGTATCTCGTTATCGTTTGTTTTTTTCATCATTTTATGCTCCTTGCCTTCAAAAGACGCAAAACTACTATAGCTTAAACTTTAAATATATCTCTCCATTCGCTAATTCGTTACTTAGTTAATAAATTTATTTAAAAGGGACATTTGGTGAGAGCAGCTTTTAGAACCTCGTCAACATTACTTACCGCCACAAATTTCAGGCTCTTTTTAATATTGCTAGGTAGGTCATCTATATTTCTAATATTTTCCTTAGGGATAATCACCGTCTTTATGCCAGACTGGTAAGCGGCAAGTACTTTTTCTTTTAGCCCCCCCACCGGGAGAACCCTGCCTCTTAAAGTAATCTCGCCAGTCATAGCTACATCTTTACGGACCGGGATTTCCGTAAGTGAGGAAATTAGAGAAGTAGCCATAGTTATTCCCGCTGAGGGACCATCTTTAGGTATAGCACCTTCGGGTATATGGACGTGAATATCATAATTCTCGTAAAATTTATCTTTAATCTTAAATTTTTTTGCGCGAGAACGGGCATAGGTTAAGGCAGCTTTTCCCGATTCTTGCATCACTTCCCCTAATTGGCCAGTTAGAGTTAACTTCCCTTTACCTGGCATTACTATGGTTTCCACCGATAATATCTCCCCCCCTGCCTCGGTCCAGGCTAAACCCGTAGCCAATCCTACCATATCTTCCTTTTCCGCTAGATTATTTTTATATTTGGGTAGCCCTAAATAATTTTCTAAATTATTCAGGGTAATTTTTGTTTTCCCCTTCTTCTTAGAGTAAACAAAATTCAAAGCAACTTTTCTACATATAGAAGCTATTTCTTTTTCTAGTCCCCGTACCCCTGCTTCCCGGGTATATTCTCGAATTATTTTTTGAATAGCTCTTTCAGATATCTCTATATCCCCTTTTTTAAAGCCGTGATTATTTAACTGTTTAGGGATTAAGAAAGATTGGGCAATTTTTACTTTTTCATAATCGGTATAACCAGGGATATTAATAATTTCCATCCTATCTCTGAGGGAATAAGGTATTTCGTCATCAAGATTGGCGGTACTAATGAACATTACTTCCGATAAATCAAAAGGTATTTCCAGATAGTGGTCAACAAAATTACTATTTTGTTCGGGGTCCAATACTTCTAATAAGGCAGCAGCAGGGTCACCTCTGAAATCGGCACTTATCTTATCAATTTCATCTAGTAAAAAAACTGGGTTTTTAGACTTTGAGTTAATGATCCCTTTGATAATTCTTCCCGGCATAGAACCTATATAGGTCTTCCGATGCCCCCGTATTTCTGCTTCATCTCTAACGCCTCCCAAAGAAATCATTACAAAATTTCTCCCTATTGCCCGGGCGATAGATTTAGCCAGAGAGGTCTTACCCACTCCCGGTGGTCCTACCAAACAAAGTATAACTCCCTTTTTTACCGTTTTTTTTAATTTTTTTACTGCTAAATACTCCAAGATCCTCTCTTTAACTTCTACCAAACCATAATGATCTTCATCTAATATCTTTTCTACTAATTTTATATCTAATTTTTCTTTAGTCTTTCTGTTCCAGGGCAGAGAGAAAACCCATTCTAAATAGTTTATTATTACTCCACTTTCTGCTGATAAAATTGGCATTTTTTCTAAGTATGAAGTCTCTTTTAATAATCTTTCCTCTAATTCCTGGTTTAACTTTAAAGCCTTTATTTTCTTTTGATATTCTCCTATTTCACTACTTATCTCCACAAAATCTTCTTCTTTATTTCGCAGCTCCTTTTGGATTTCTTTTAGTTGCTCCTTTAGATAATAATCTTTTTGGATTTTTTCTAAGCTTCCTTCTACTTTATTTTGAATCTTTTGCTCCAATTTTAAAATAGATATCTCTCTCTTTAAGATAGTAATCAACTTTTCTAATCGACAAGAAGGACTTAATATTTCCAATAATTCTTGCTTTTCCTTAACTTTTAGAATTATATTCGAAGCAACAAGGTCAGCTAATTTATCGGGCTTCTCAATATTGGTCAGCGGGAAGGCTATTTCCGAAGATATCTTGTCATTTAATTTTATATATTGCTCGAATTCTTTTATAGTTGATCTCATTAAAGCCTCGGTCTTTAGGTTTTTGGTAGTTTTAGTCTTAAGCTTTTCTGCTTTTACCTTAAGAAAATGGTTATTGTCTTCTAAATTTACTATTTTTGCTCGGCTAACTCCTTCTACTAAGACTTTAATAGTATCGTCAGGTAGTTTATATATTTGGATTATTTTGGCAATAGTACCTATTGTATAAAGATCTTCATAATGGGGTTTTTCTACTTCTGCGTCTTTCTGAGTCACTATAAAAATTAGGCTACGAGAATTGATAGCTTCTTCTAAAGAATTAACAGATTCCTCTCTCTCTACTAATAAAGGGATAATCATAGAGGGGAAAATTACTAAATCCCTTAGTGGTAATAAAGGAAGGATATTCTTATCTAAACTATTTAGGTTTTTCTGGTTCATAATAGAATATTAAATCTCCTTTTTTTCTCATATCTCTTATTTTGTATAGCCTATGCCAAAGGTTAGGTCAAAAATAAATCTGGATTTGGTCACTTAATATATTTTTACTAACGACTANNAAAGCGACCGAAGCAATCTCCAGAAATATAACCTATTTTATTTAACCGGGCACTAGATTAGGCAGTTTCTTTTTTCAGGCTTTTTGTGTGCCTTTCAATTACCGGTAATTTTTTATTCTTTATAACCTCTTCCGTAATAGTACATGTTTTAATATTCTTTTCTGAAGGTAGGTAAAACATGGTATCCAAAATAGCCTCTTCTATAATTGACCGCAAGCCACGTGCCCCTACGTCTCTTTTTATGCTCTCTTCTACCACTGCTTCTAAGGCGTCCGGCGTAAAATTTAGTTCCACCCCTTCCATTTCAAATATTTTTTTATATTGCTTGATGATAGCATTTTTTGGTTCAGTTAATATTCTCATCAAATCGTCTTTATCCAATTTTTCTAAAGCAGAGATAATGTGTAACCTTCCCACCAATTCGGGGATCAATCCATATTTTATCAAATCATCGGGTAATACTTTCTCCATTATTTTATAAAGTTGATCTTTATTACTTTTGCTATTTATCTGAGCAGTAAAACCAATGTTATTCTTTCCTATCCGATTATTTATTATATTTTCTAATCCCTCAAATGTTCCTCCACAAATAAATAAGATTTCGGTAGTATCCATGGAGATATTCTTTTCTTGAGGATGTTTTCGTCCCCCATAAGGAGGGATACTAGCTACCGTCCCCTCAATAATTTTTAGTAAAGCCTGCTGAACTCCCTCCCCAGAAACATCTCTAGTTATAGAGGGACTTTCCGATTTTCGACCAATCTTGTCTATCTCATCAATGTAAATAATGCCTCTTTGCGCCTTTAAAAGGTTATTATCCGCCACCCGTAACAAGTTTAGCAGAATATTTTCTACATCATCTCCTACATATCCAGCCTCAGTCAGGGTAGTAGCATCAGCAATGGCTAACGGCACCTTTAATTTTTCTGCCAAAGTTCGAGCTAATAAAGTTTTTCCCGAGCCAGTAGGTCCGATCAGTAAAATATTACTTTTTTCTAATTCTACCTTTTCTTTTTTACTCGTGGCTTTCCCCTCTTTATTCTGGTCATTACTTATAATTCTTTTGTAATGATTATATACCGCAACCGAGAGTATTTTTTTGGTCTTCTCTTGCCCAATGACATATTGGTCTAAATAATCTTTAATCTCTCGGGGGGTAGGTATTTCTCCTAAATCGTAAGAGTTAAATTTCTTCTTTTTAGTAGACATTATATCATTACAGGCCGAGATACACTCATCGCAAATATAAACTCCCGGTCCGGCAATTATGGTATCTACTTCCTTTTGATCTTTGCCACAAAATGAACACTTCATTAATTTTCCTTCTTTCCCTTTCTCGCCCACAATTTATAGTAAGCGGTTAGCNNTTACCCTCTGCTTGAACTCAATTCCCTACTATTTTATTACTTCACTTTGAATTTTTATTACTTCGTCGATTATTCCATATTCTTTTGCTTCTAAAGCAGTTAAATAAAAATCTCTATCTGTATCTTTTTCTATTTTTTCCAAAGGCTGCCCCGTATGAAGAGTCAATATTTGGTTAATAGTATTTTTTATTCTTTTCAATTCTTTGGCTTGTATCTCAATATCCGTTACCTGCCCTTGGGCACCACCAAAAGGTTGATGCACCATAATCCGGGAATTAGGTAACGCAAATCTCTTCCCTTTGGTCCCGCAAGCTAAGATTAAAGCGGCACCACTGGCAGCCATACCTACACATATAGTGGAAACATTAGACTTAATGTATTGGATAGTATCATATATAGCAATGGTAGAACTCACCGAACCTCCCGGACTATTTATGTAAATGTATATATCCTTATCCGGATCACTCGCTTCTAAAAAAAGTAACTCGGCAATTATAGTATTCGCGATTACGTCATCAATTTCTGTCCCCAAAAATACTATCCGGTCTTTTAATAGGCGAGAGTAGATATCATACGATCTTTCTCCCCTTGGAGTTTGTTCTATCACTATAGGTACTAAATTCATTTTGATTTTTCCTCCTCTTCAGAATCTATAATAGTGACTTGTTTAGTAATATATTCAATAGTTTTTTCTCTTCTTATATTCTCTCTCAAGCCTTCCCAATTATTATTCTTTTTTAAATTAGCTTCTACCTTTAAGGGGTCTTGTTCCATTTTCTCCGCAATAGTCTTAACTTTATCTTTTATTTCTTCTTCGCTAACCTCTAAGCCAATTTCTTGAGCAATCTTATCCAGAATTAATTCTTCTTTTATTCTTTTTTCGGCAACTACTTTATACTCTTTTCTAACTTCTTCTTCATTAGAATTGATACTCTTGTAATAATCAGGTAAGGACATTTTTTGGGATTTTAAATCTTCTTCTAAAGATTTCAGCAGGTAATTTATTTCTCTTTCTACTAAAACATTCGGTATCTCCACTTCACAAATATCAGCTACTTTCTCTAATAATTTTTGTTCAAAATTACTCTGGTTAATTCTCTCCATCTGTCTATTTAATTCTTGCCCAATCTTATCTTTCAGATCCTTCAAATCGCTAAATTCACCTATGGTTTTAGCAAAATCATCGTTCAATTCTGGTAATTCTTTTTCTTTAATCTCCAATATTTTTATCTTGTAAAGAACCTCTTTCTCCTTTGCTTCTTTATCTGGTTCACCGCCTGGTTCATCTTTAGGAGGCAGAACAATCTTTATCTCTCTTTCTTCTCCTGGTTGGCAACCTACAAGTTTTTCGTTAAATTCCTTGATGGCACTTTTTCCCAGCTGAATAAGTTGTTTTTCCCACTTGCCATATTCTATCGGCTTGCCATCTAAATAAGCTTCGGCATCAATTACTAAAAAATCTCCTTCCCTTGCCAGTCGATCGTTTACTACTTTTAATACAGCATGACTTTCTTGAATTCTTTTAATCCCGTTTTCTATATCTTCCTCGGTTATTTTTTGGTCCTCTCTTTTTATCTTAATATCTTTTAAAGAACCAATCTTAACTTCTGGTTTTACTTGAACAGTTACCTCATAAATTAAGGGCTTATCTTCCTCTATTTGGGTAATATTGATTCTTGGTTGTTCAATAGGTTCAATATTTACTTCTTTTACGGCGTCCAAGTAACTTTGCGGTATAATTGACTCAGCAGTTTTTTGATAAAAATATTCTTTCCCTAAATGTAAATTTAAAATATTTTTGGGTATTTTCCCCTGGCGGAACCCTGGTATCTTTACCCTGTAGGATAAATCATTATATACCTTTTCTAATTGGCTGGCTACTTCTGCTTGATCGACCTCTATTTCCAGGTTTATTTCATTCTTTTCTTGTTTTTTTATTTTCACCTTTACCATAGCGTAAACCCCCGTTCAATAAAAAACTATGACCTAATAAATTATAATACAGCCGCAAAAGGATATATTGCGGCTGTATTATAATTTATTAAACTATTTAAATTCTAATTATTTTTCATCATCTTTCTGGTGCGAAGGGCGGGAGTCGAACCCGCATGGTTTTACCCACTGGATCCTAAGTCCAGC
>DFYM01000070.1 GCA_002383355.1 Candidatus Immundihabitans aquiphilus
TCCCCATCTGTTGGCAAAGGGAATCTAGGGTAGGCCAGGCTATATCCTTCCCCTTATAACAATAAGAGAGTAGCTCCAGATAGAGTAAGGCTGGTCCTATCCCTAAGACCTTGACCCATTCCCGGAGGAAGTAGTTGGGGATAATAATGTAGCCCTCTTTTTCTCCCTGACCTGGATTATTGGGGTTATTTGGTTTTTGTTTTGGCATATTTTTTTCCTTTCTGTTTTAGTCGTTAGTTAGTCGTTAGTCGTTAGTCGTTAGTCGTTAGTAAAGAAAAGAATCAGCAAACTGGGTAACTGGCCAACCGGCGAACTGGCTAACTGGTAAACTGGCTAACCAACCAACTGGCCAACTGGCTAACTGGCGAACTGAGTAACCGGTAAACTGTAATCCATTACAACAGAAAAAATATTTCCTGTACCATATTTTCCATTTGTTTTCCATTTATTTTTGATTTATTTTCGATTTGTTTTTATTAGAAGTTAATCTGAAAATAAAAAATCCGAACAACCTTTTTGATTGTTCGGATTTAAATTTAGTCAGAAAATGGGGACAGGCAATTTTTTATTTGAATAAGAGAGGGCAATGACCTTTTTACCTTTAAATAGACAGGTGAGACGCCTGTCCTACTGGTTATTAATTTATTTTAATTTCTGTATCATTTATATTTAACATCACACCTCTTCCAGATACTATTTTAAATATATCCTTAACTTTTTCTTTATTTGTTTGATTATTACCAATTACCTCTAAAATATCTCTTCTTAACTTATGTATATGTTGAATTATCCGAGTATAAATTGCATCCTCTTCATCCCACCACAACTCCTTTAAAATTTCTTCGTAACTTATTACTTCTCTTTGGTGTTGAGCCAGAAGATAGAGCAGAGAAAATCCTCTGGCGGTAACTTTTATCTCTTCTCCTTGAAAAATGATTCTGTCGGGACGGTGGCGGTCAATTTCTAAGATAGTCCTTGGTGGTGGGTGGTTAGTATTTAGTGTTTGGGGGTAAGAAGGGCGAGATTCGGATGAGAAGTGGCCAGGAGGGGGAAGCTGTGAATTACCATAATTACTTTTTAATGTTTCTCTCATGAGATAATTTTTTACCAATATTTCCCCTTCTTGCTGGTGGTAGTCGAAGATAAGATTAAAATAAAGATTCTCGTATATAGTCTCTTGTAATTTGTTGTGGGCTAAAAAGATTAGCCTACCAAATTCTTCTTTTTTGCAGAATGGGCAACAGGTTTTGTCTTTTACTCGGTTATTTAAGATCCCCGCTTTTCCCCCGATATTCTCTATATCGATAAAACTCAGACCTTGCTGAGGATTGTTTTGGTAATCTTCTTTTTCCATACCAAGTTTTCCTGGGACTAAGATCACATTTTTAAAGGTGAGGTTTATTTCCATAGTCTGGGTAGTGGCGGCACAAAGGACTTTTATCTCTCCCTTTCTGACATAAGTTTCTATCAGCTCTTTCTCTTTTCGGGTAAGTTCACTATGGTAATAGGCCATACCCTTTTCTAAGAGAGTTAGCAATTTTTCTGGGGAGGGAGTATCCTTTATTTGATAAAATTGATTTATCGCCTGGTTAGCCCGTCGGCACCCCTCGAGGTGGGAGGAGAGATAAAAAGCCCATTCTTGAGCCTCCTGGCAGGTGAGAAAGAGCAGGAGAGTGGATTCATCCTTCTGGATAAAATAATTTACCGTCTCTTTTAGATAATCTTCAAAACAATTATCTCGAACTGTTTGGGATGTAAAGAATTTTTCTTTTCCAGTCTTTCGGGTATTATGTTCTACATATTTAAATATACCTTCTCTTACTATCCCTTTGCGTAGTTCTATAGGGCGTTGGGAGGAGAGGAGTAACTGGGCAGAAAGAGAATTTTGGAGGGGTAGGAAATTTTCCATAAAGCTGGCTAAGGCAATAATTCGGAGGTTTGGTTTTTTATTTCGGATAACCTCTATTATAGATTTTAATAAAGGACCTTTTTGCTGATCATTAATCGTCTGTATCTCATCTATTATTAACAGGGAGAGTTCTTTTAGGAAATCTGGAGAGGTTAAGAGAAAATGATTGAATTTTTCGTAGTCTATTACTGCTACATCATAATCTTTATTTACTATCTTTTGATCATCTTCTTTTTGGCTGGGGGAGGAGAGGAGGATATCTAATCCCAGGGGATTATAAAGTTGGCTAAAGTGACGGTATTTATCTTCTGCCATAAAAGGGGAAGGGACGGTGTAGATAGATTTTTGCTGATAAAGAGTGCGGCTTATGACTGCTATCTCTCCGATTAGGCTTTTTCCTGAAGAAGGAGGGGCAATTACTAAGAGATTATGCTTCCCATTGCTGTTATTACGAGCGAACGAAGAGAGCGCGGCAATCTCATAGCTAACCTTATTTCGGTCATTCTCACTTCCTCCTAGGTTATTCTCGTGAAAGCGGGAATCTATTTCTCTGTTATTAGGAGAATTAGGAAAAGTGGAGCTATGTGGCAATCTCATTTGCCCGTCACAATCTAATATCCCATAATCTTTGATTGCTTCTTTCTGTATGGACCACAAATAAGAAGAATTGTTCTTTTCTAAGATGTCTACGATATAAGAGGGGATATTATAGTCCTCTAAACTTCTCATCCGCATCAGTTTTTTTATCAATCTGTTCATTATCCTTTAGTTTTTTATCTCCTTAGAGTTAGCTCTTCTGATTGGTCCTTTATATCTTGTTATTTTTTAAAATTAAAATGGCAACTGATATTTATTTTATCATTTTTTTAAATATTTTCTACCAAAAAGAAGGACTTTAAAATAGTTTTGTAGTAATATAAACGACGTATGATATATTAATTTAATACTAATGGCCGGGGGATAAGATTAATTAGTCATATTTAGATTTGGGATGAAGTAATAATGAAGTAATTAGGTAAAGAGGAGGAAGGGAAGGGGGAGAAATTTTATGGTATTTTTAATTTTTATAGCCTCATTTGCAGTTAGCTTTGTGGGATTTCCTATAATAATTCCTCGGTTGAAGAGGGCGGGGATTGTGGGGAAGAATATGAATAGCAAGGAGCAAGAAGAGATTCCTGAGATGGGAGGGTTGGTAATGGCGGCTGGCTTTGGGGCCGGAATAGTTTTTGCTCTCTTTTTAAGGACTTTTTTCGATTTATTTCTTGCGGTTAGTTTGTCCTCAATTCTGGCGGTCTTATCTACGGTATTGATTGTGGTAATCATTGGTGTATTCGATGATTTGATTTCTATCAGCCAAAGAGTGAAAGCCTTATCTCGTGGATCTTTTAATTAAAGCAAAGAATCGGTTTCCTTATAGTTTTGGTGGGGGTTTATCGGGAGGGAAAGCTTTATTGCATGGAAATAATGGACATAATTTTGTCAAAGGAAAGTGGTCTATAGAAAATATGGTAAGTTAAATTGATGAGATTTATCAGGATTTGATTCGAGAGAAATTAAAAAAGTTAATATTTTAATTCTTTATAAGGTTTTTATTGTTTATTACAAGGATAAAGATTATAATAAAACAAAATACTTTACCCGTTGTCTATGCTGGAGTGTATAAAATTGTCCAAGAGGGTAATTATTGTGTAGTGATCTTCCCCTCACTGGTCTACAAAAGGTAACAATCTCAGAAGGTAAAAGAGGTTGTTGACCTATTAAGATTTGAGGATGAATATGGAAGAAAGTATCACTCGTATATCGTGATTATCTACTACTGATATGGATACTGATAATAAAGAATTTTTAGTAGAAAAATTAAAAGTTGGTTATGGCCTGAAATTAGTGATTAAAAAATAGAACGATTTTATTACCTAATTTTTATAAATATATTTTTTTAATGTTGGAAAGTAAAAAAATGAAGCATATTTTGATTACTGGTGTTAATAGTTATATAGGGACAAGTTTTGAGAAGTGGCTTAATAAAAATCCAGAAAACTATTCAGTAGAATCAATCGATATGAGGGAATCCTGCTGGAGAGAAAAAGACTTTTCGGCTTATGATATCGTTTTTCATGTTGCTGGTATAGCACATGTAACAGCAAAGCCGAAGATGGAAGGTTTATATTATAAAGTTAACAGAGATTTGGCAATTGAAACTGCAAAAAAAGCAAAGCAAGAGGGTATTAAACAATTTATTTTTATGAGCAGTATTATTATATATGGCGATAGTTCCTGTAGCAAAAAAGTAATTACTAAAGAGACTATTCCGAACCCAAACAGTTTTTATGGAAAAAGTAAACTACAAGCAGAAGAAGGATTAAATCTATTAAGAAATCATCATTTTAAGGTAGTTATTATTAGATCTCCAATGGTATATGGTAAAAATTCGAAAGGAAATTATACTTCACTTTCAAAAGCAGCTCGGATACTACCTATTTTTCCCGATATGGATAGTGAAAGAAGTTTAATACATATAGATAATCTTTGTGAATTTATAAAACTTATGATAGATAATGAAGAAAATGGTACATTCTTTCCACAAAATAAAGAATATGTCAGAATAAGTGAAATGGTTCGTCTAATTGCGGAGGTAAATGGGAAAAAAATTAGAATGACGAAAATATTCAATAATGTTTTAAGGATATTATGTCCTAGGATAGGATTAATATCAAAAGTATTTGGTAATTTAGTATATTGCAAAAGTATTAGTGAATATAAACAAGTCTATCAAATAAGGGATTTAATGGAGTCCATTAAAATAACTGAATTAAATTTAGATAATAGATTAAAAGTATAAATAGAAAATATATTAATATTTTCTTTAGTTGTTTTGCAAGGTAATATAATTCTGATAAAAATGATAATAGATTAAATATTATACCTAACTATCTACTATTCATAAAGGTAAAGAAATTGATATAAGTATGCTTAGAAGGATTCTAAATGATATAGAATTTTCCCCGGAATATTTTATAAAAAATAGGAATAGGAAATAATGTGATAGAAATAATAAAGAAGATGGGTAGAGATGTTTAAAAGAGCCTTTGATTTATTTTTTTCAATATTATTATTAATTATTCTATTTCCATTCTTTGTAATAGTCGCGATTGCTATCAAGCTGGATTCTCCTGGACCTGTTTTCTTCAAACAAAAAAGAATTGGGAAAGACAATAAACCATTTATGATTTATAAGTTTCGTAGTATGAGTATAGACGCTCCTGATGGAGCTAAAGAAGCTTTAGGAGAAGAAAACGTTTATGTAACAAAGGTAGGAAAATTCATCAGACGCTTTACTATTGACGAATTACCCAATTTATTTAATGTGGTAAAAGGAGAGATGAGTTTGGTTGGACCCCGACCTCCGCATTATACTCAGCATGATTTAATTAAAATAAGAACAGAGGCTGGGGTTCATAAAGTGAAACCGGGAATTGCTGGTTATGCTCAGATTATGAAAACAGGAGGGGATGATTTAGAGTCCAAAGTAAAATGCGATAAATATTATGTTGAGCATATGAGTTTGTTGTTTGATATTAAAATTATTATCAGAACTGTTATTATGAGATTTAGCTCAACGGAAACATTTTGAATTATTCACTAATTTACCAATGAAAACAAGTGAGCAATGAAATCAGTTTATCAATTTACCGATTAAGATGGTGATGAGTAAAAAGTAATAGTGGTATGATATCACCCTCACCTTAATCCTCTCCCTTCGCAGGGAGAGGGGGATAAGGAGAAGAAAAAGGGAAGCTCGAAATGATTAAAGAGGATACTTCACAAAGACAAATAGAGAAAGGGCACTTTCAATGACAGGTGGAGGGAGATACTGGCAATATGAGCAAAAATAAAATTATAGTTGCCAGATATTGGGGTTTAAGCTTATAATCATGTTATGATTAGGATTAATAATAAATATGTATGGTTTATAAT
>DFYM01000028.1 GCA_002383355.1 Candidatus Immundihabitans aquiphilus
CTAACTGGTAAACTGGGTAACTGGTGAACTGGGTAACTAACTAACCACTAGCGCCTATTCTATAATCTCACTTACTACTCCGGCACTCACCGTATGTCCCCCTTCTCGGATAGCAAAACGGAGCTGGGGCTCCATCGCGATAGGGGTAATAAGTTCAGCGGTAATAGTAACATTATCTCCGGGCATAATCATCTCTACCCCTTCCGGGAGGATAAGCGTACCGGTTACATCCGTAGTTCTAAAATAGAACTGAGGACGATAGCCGCTAAAGATAGGGGTATGTCTCCCCCCTTCTTCTTTGGTCAAGACGTAGATGCTAGCCTTGAACTTGGTATGGGGGGTAATAGTGCCGGGGACAGCGATTACCTGGCCTCTCTGTACCTCATCTTTGTCTACGCCGCGCAGGAGTAGACCGATATTATCCCCGGCCTCTGCTTGGTCCATCGTCTTACGGAACATCTCTATCCCCGTAATTACCGTCTTTAGGACCTTGGGAGCAAGTCCGACTATCTCGGCCGGGTCACCTACCTTAACTACTCCTCGTTCCAGCCTACCGGTAGCCACTGTACCTCTACCGGTAATAGAAAAGACGTCTTCTACCGATAAGAGGAAAGGTTTGTCTACCTCTCTCTTGGGGGTAGGGATATAATCATCTACCGCCTGAAGGAGTTCGAGGATCCCTTTACACCAGGGGCAATCTTCCTTACCACAGGCACACTGTTGGGCCTTGAGGGCCGAGCCTTTGATTACCGGGATCTCCTCTCCGGGGAACTCGTATTCACTCAAGAGCTCCCTTACCTCCATCTCCACTAATTCCAGGAGTTCGGGGTCATCTACCATATCCACCTTATTTAAAAAGACTACAATATAGGGGACTCCTACCTGGCGGGCTAGGAGGATATGTTCTCTGGTCTGGGGCATCGGACCATCCGCCGCGGAGACTACCAGGATAGCCCCATCCATCTGAGCAGCTCCGGTGATCATGTTCTTAACGTAGTCGGCATGACCGGGACAGTCGATGTGGGCATAATGTCTCTTTTCAGTCTCGTATTCCGCATGGTAAAGAGAGATGGTGATCCCTCTTTCCTTTTCTTCAGGGGCACGATCTATCTCGTCAAACTCTTTGGCTACGGCCAAATTCTTTTTAGCCAAGATCTTGGTAATAGCCGAGGTAAGGGTGGTCTTCCCATGATCTACATGACCGATAGTTCCGATGTTGACATGGGGTTTAGTCCTTACAAACTTTTCTTTAGCCATTTTTTCTTCCTCCTTGGGACAAAATGTAAAATTTAAAGATCAATATCCTCTCTTTGGAGCCCACGACCGGGATTGAACCGGTGACCTCATCCTTACCAAGGATGCGCTCTTCCAACTGAGCTACGCGGGCATCGTATCTAATGATTTAATGGTGGGGAGGGAAGGATTCGAACCTTCGAAGGCGTTCAGCCAACGGATCTACAGTCCGCTCCATTTAGCCACTTTGGTACCTCCCCAGTTTTGTCGTGGAGCCGATGATCCGACTCGAACGGATGACCGGCTGATTACAAATCAGCTGCTCTACCCACTGAGCTACATCGGCAGTATATTTTTTATCGCCATCTTAGATATCTTATCTTTAATACTTTTCCTAATAAATTATTTTCCACGAAATTCCAGTGTTATAGATTATAAATATTTTCCAGGTCTAAGTCAACCTTTTTACCAATTATTTTTAATTAAATCTAATTTACGCTTTATCCTTTGTAGAGCATTATCCACAGATTTTACTTGTTTTCCTAGTTCGGTAGCAATCTCTTTATAAGATTTAGTATCTAAATAGCGCTCTAATACTTCTCTCTCTAATTCCGATAATACCCCTTTAATTCTTTCTTTGAAATTGTCAAAATCTTCTTTATTTAAAAATGAATCCTCGGGATTGCTAATATTTAAACTTTCCATAATATCTAACCTAGTTCTACCAGAACTTTCTTTATAAATAGGTTCATTAAGAGATATAGATAAATTCAGAGGAAGATGTTTTTTTCGGGTCGCGCTTTTAATAGCAGTAATAATCTGACGAGTAATGCACAGTTCAGCAAACGTTTTAAAAGAAGAAAACTTTTCAAATTGAAAATTTCTAACCGCCTTATAAAGCCCGATCATCCCTTCTTGTATGACATCCTCGGTATCGGCACCAACCAGAAAATAGGAGCGAGCTTTCATTTTAACTAATTTTTTATACTTATTAATTAGATATTCTTCGGCTAACGGATCGCCACGATTTGCCAACCAAACCAGTTCTTCATCATTACAATTTTTATAGTTTAAAAAACCCTTCTCGCCTTCCTTTAAACTCATTTAATCGACTCCTCTAAAACTTAAAATCGCATATTATACACTATATAAGCATATGCAACATTCGCTATTTGTTTTTCTTCCACCTTGCTCCCTCAGGCGTATCTTCTAAGATCACTTCTTTTTCTCTTAATTTATCTCTAATTTTATCCGCTTTCTCCCAATCCTTTGCTTTTCTGGCCTCTTCTCTCTCCTTGATTAAGTTTTCTATTTCTAATTCAAAAATCTCTTCTGGCTCATCTTCTCTATAAATACCTAATATCTCGCCGCCCAATACTTGATAAAATTCATAACTCTGTTCTAGTATTAGTTTATCTTTTAATCCCCAGGAATTAAGATAGGTATTTACCTCTTTGGCAAAGTTAAAAAGTTGACTTATGGCCACGGGGGTATTAAAATCATCATCCATAGCTTCGATAAATTTTTGTTCGCACTCTCTTTTCTTTTCTAAAATTACCTCATCATTCCTATCTCTTGATTCTTTAAATTTACCTTGTTTTAATAAATGCCTAATATTAAAAATTGTGTTATTTAATCTCTGTACACTAACTTGAGCTTGCTGAAGTTGCTCTTCGCTGAAATTTAAAGGATTTCTATAATGACCCGAGAGAATAAAATATCGAATAACTTCTCCCTTATATCTTTGGCTTATCTCTCTAACCTTCATTATATTTCCTAAAGATTTAGACATCTTGACATTATCAAGATAAAGATAGCCATTATGCATCCAATATCTGACAAAAAGTTGATTAGTGGAGGCTTCACTTTGAGCAATTTCATTCTCGTGGTGAGGGAATATTAAATCTGAACCACCAGCATGAATATCCAGGGTTTTTCCTAAATACTTCATAGACATAGCCGAACATTCAATATGCCAGCCCGGTCGCCCTTTCCCCCAGGGGCTTTCCCAAGAAGGCTCTCCTTCCTTAGCCTTTTTCCACAAAGCAAAATCTAAGGCACTTTTTTTTCTTTCATCTATCTCTATTCGAGCACCAGACTTTAATTCTTCTATATTTTGTCCCGAAAGTTTTCCATAATCTTTAAACTTTGACACCTCAAAAAATACATTACCCTCTACTGCATAGGCATACCCTTTTTCTTTCAGATCCTTTACTAAATTTATTATCTCTTTAATATGTTCGGTGGCTCGGGGGTGTACATCTGCCCTTTTAATATGGAGAAAATTAGCATCGACAAAATATTCTTTAATAAACTTTTCTGCTAACTCAGAAACAGTAATATTCAGTCGTTGGGCATTATTAATCATCTTATCATCTATATCCGTAAAATTTTGCACATATTTTACTTTATAACCTTTATATTGCAGATATCTTCTTACTACCTCAAAGATTATGAAAGGACGAGCATTTCCTAGATGAATAAAATCATATACCGTCGGCCCACAAACATACATCCCCACTTCTCTTTCCTTAAGAGGGATAAAATTTTCTTTCCTCTTAGTTAAGGTATTATATATCTTTAGTGACATTTTTTCTTTATTTCCTTTGAAACCCAGATTATTCTATTTAGTCGCTAGTTAGCGAATAGTGGTTAGTATTCAATTAGTTACCCCCGTTACTCTGTTTCCCAGTTTACCGGCTAACAGGGAAACCTCGTTAACGAGATACAAGATAATATATACAAATTTAACTCCTTATTTTTTATCTTTATTTACCCGAAAATGCCCTTCTGTAATTTTCTAATTTACTTGATTTATTATTGTCTACTACCATTTTTATCTTCCCAAAAATCATTCTGCCGGCCGGAGTTTGTAAAATACTAGTAACCAAAATGTTTACTTTTTTCCCTATATACTTATTTCCATCTTCTATTACTATCATTGTCCCATCATCAAGATAAGCAACTCCTTGTTCAGGTTCTTTCCCTTCTTTTATTATCTGAACAGCTATTTCCTCTCCCGGTAAGATAACTGCCTTTAAGGCATTAGAAAGGTCATTAATATTTAGTACGAGAACCCCTTCGAGTTGAGCAATTTTATTTAAATTGTAATCGGTAGTTATAATCTTAGCATTAATTTCTTTGGCAAACTTAATTATTTTAGCATCTACTTCTTTCGGTTCCCTATAATCTTTTCCTACAATCTTTACCTTATTTTTATTAATTTTGATTATTTTGTTAAGTATATCCAAACCTCTACGGCCTCGGTTTCTTTTTAAAGAATCAGAAGAATCAGCAATATGCTGAAGTTCGGATAATACAAAACGAGGAATTATTAAATCTCCTTCTAAAAAACCGGTCTGACAAATATCCAAAATACGCCCATCAATTATCGCACTAGTATCTAAAACCTTGGCACAACCCGAAACTTTATCTGTTCTCCTCTTTGCTTTGTTGACGTTTTTAAAATAACCAAAAAAATTAACGATCTCATCCCCTTTACTAAGCCCTACGCTTACTCCGATTAAGCCGAGCACTACATTTAATATAATGGGAAGGTAAGAGCCTATTAAAGGAATAAAAGAAAGTGAATAGGCTAATAAATTAGCGATAACAAGCCCAACAATTAAACCGAAAATAGCAGCTATAATATTTTTAGTGGGTACCTTTTGAAGGTTATGAATAATTTGCTGAAGCTTAATGGTAAATAAAGATGATACCAAAAAACCGACTATTCCTCCAATAACTATGGCCAGGGAGTTGTATAAAATATTATAAGAAGTAGGTAAATCAGGAATAAAATAAAACCGATTATAAATTTCATAGCCTATTACTGCTCCAATAATAACTAAAATAATTCTAAATAATTTTTTCCCCTGCATCTTTTTATCTCCTTTTATTTATTTTTAAAGATACCAATATAACCTATCACCCCCTTTAAATTGGCACATTTTAATCCTCCTATCATAAAATAAAAGATATCTTTCCCCCCACTTTTATTCTTATAATCCACCAAATAATAATAATAATTAAGCCTAAAATATATTCCAGGGGAATCCTTCCCTTGGAAATCTCTTATATTATAACATTCTTCCTCGCCCCTGTCAAAATAGCTAGAAGGATAATGGGCTAAGTGGAGGATAAAACTAAACTCGTCTCTTGTATCTCTGAATATGGTTAGCCAGTTAGCTGGTGAACTAGTCAACAGGTTAACGGGGTAACTAAATAGACAACTGACCGCCATTCGCGGGTAGTTAATTGAGGGCAAGATTAATCGCTTCTTGAACAGTCCTAACCCCGATTATCTTAAAATCTTTTTTTGAGGGAAAGCTATTAAAATTTTTCAAATTTCCTTGAGGAAGGATGCATCTTTTAAACCCCATTTTCCAGGCCTCCTGTATTCGCCTTTCCGCATGACTCACCATTCTGACTTCTCCCGCCAAACCTACTTCCCCAAACCCCACCAGAGTAGGGTCCAAAGAAATATCTTTAAAGCTGGAGGCTACAGTCATAATAATAGCCAAATCTAAGGCCGGTTCTCCTACTTTTATTCCTCCGGCAATACTTACATAGACGTCCTGTGATTGCAGAGAATATCCCATGCGCTTTTCCAGTACTGCTAAGTTAAGTAGGACTCGATTATAGTCCACTCCCGTCGCTATTCTTCTGGGAATGCCTAAGCTGCTATAACTTACCAAAGCCTGCACTTCCACTAATATCGGCCTGCTGCCTTCAAAAGTAGCAGTTACCAGGGAACCAGAAATCTGGTTAGGCTTTTCCGAAAGGAGTAACTCGGAGGGGTTTAAAACTTCTATCAACCCTTTTTCTTCCATTTTAAATATCCCCAATTCGTTAGTGGAGCCAAATCTATTCTTTACCGAGCGAAGTATCCGATAGACATTATACCGTTCTCCTTCCAGATATAACACCGTATCTACAATATGTTCAAGAACCTTTGGCCCAGCTAGTATTCCTCCTTTGGTTACATGACCTACAATAAAGAGCGAAGTCTCTTCCTTCTTAGCCAAGTGCATTAACTGAGCAGTACATTCTCTCACCTGGCTAATGCTCCCTGGCGCAGAAGTAATTTCGTAATCATTAATAGTTTGAATAGAATCTACTATTACTATCTTGGGTTTAATATCGCTGATATGCTGGCTTATTGCACTTAGGTTAGTCTCAGAAACTAATAAAAGGTCTTCGGAAAGAGCCCCTAATCGACTGGCCCTTAATTTAATTTGGTAGGGAGATTCTTCAGCTGAGATGTATAGCACTGTTCCATATCTACTACTTAACAGATTGGCAATTTGTAAAAGTAGAGTAGATTTCCCAATGCCCGGTTCTCCTCCTACCAAAATTAGAGAGCCAGGGACAATCCCTCCTCCTAATACCCGATCAAATTCTACCATCCCCGTTTTGTATCTGGTCTGGTTCCCTTCTGTATCTATCTTGCTAAGGGGTAAGGGGATAGAAGGCCCTCCTGAAGAGAGAGCATATTTTTTATCCCCTTGAACGGCTTCTTCAATTAAAGTATTCCATCCTCCACAGTCCGGACAACGCCCTAGCCAACGGAAAGATTCATAACCACACTGCTGACAACGAAAAATGGATCCTTCTCCCTTAGCCATTTTGACCTCTTTGCTTATTTTTTGTTTTTGTCTTTTTTAGAAAATACTATCTTATCTTCTGCCGCACTGGCTATTATGGTATCTCCTTCTTTAAACTCTCCGGCTAAGATTTTTTCAGAAATAGGATTTTCCACTAATCTTTCAATAGTACGCCTTAGAGGGCGAGCCCCAAAATTGGGGTCATAACCTTCTTTAGCCAATATTTCCTTTACCTTATCTTCTACTTCTAAATTAATCTTTTGTTCCGCCAATAATTTTTTTACTTCCTCCAACATTAAATCAGCTATTTTCTTTATTTCCTCTCTGGTCAAGGATTTAAAAACAATTACCTCATCAATTCTATTTAGAAACTCCGGACGGAAAGTTTTGTTCAATTCTCCCGTTACTTTTTCTTTTATTTCTTGATAAGGCATTTCTTCCGGTTCATCTCCTCCTCTAAATCCCAGAGCCGTCCCTTTTTTAATCAAGGTAGCCCCCACATTAGAGGTCATAATTATTACCGTATTTTTAAAATCTACCACTCTGCCTTGCGAATCAGTTAACCTGCCCTCCTCAAATATCTGTAATAATATATTGAATACATCGGGATGAGCTTTTTCTATTTCATCTAATAATACTACTGAATAAGGTCTCCTTCTAACCTTTTCCGTTAACTGTCCCCCTTCTTCGTAGCCTACATAACCAGGAGGGGCTCCAATTAATCGAGATACTGCAAATTTTTCCATATACTCGGACATATCCAAACTAATCAGTGCATTTTCATTTCCAAAAAGAAATTCTGCTAAACTACGCGCTAATTCGGTCTTACCTACTCCCGTAGGCCCTAAGAAAATAAAAGAGCCTATAGGACGTTTTGGATTTTTCATACCGGCACGAGCTCTTCTAATGGCCTTAGATATAGCTCTTATCGCTTCATCTTGCCCGATTATCCTCTTATGTAACTCTTCCTCCATGCGGAGTAACTTTTGCGCTTCTTCTTCTTTTAAAGAATAAATTGGTATCCCGGTCCAGCTAGAAACAACCTCGGCGATATCCTCTTCCGTAACTTCTACCTTATCGATCTTTCTACCTGTTTCCCATTTTTCCTTTATTTTTTGAAGCTCAGCTTCCAGTTTTCTTTCTTTATCTCTTAATTGAGCTGCTTTTTCAAATTGCTGTAACTTTACAGCAGCTTCTTTCTCCTTTCTAACTCGACTTAATTGTTCTTCCACCTCTTTTACCTCAGGAGGAGAAATGGTATTCTGCAATTTAACCCGGGAAGCTGCTTCATCCACTAAGTCAATAGCCTTATCCGGCAAAAATCTCCCCGAAATATAGCGAGCCGAAAGCCGAGCTGCTGCCTCTAAAGCTTGATCAGTAATTTTTATCTGGTGGTGGGCTTCATATTTATCTCTTAGCCCTTGTAAGATTTTAATAGTCTCTTCTATTGAAGGCTCAGAAATATAAATAGGCTGAAATCTTCGTTCTAAGGCAGCATCCTTTTCAATATACTTTCGGTACTCGTCAGCAGTAGTGGCACCGATAACTTGAAGTTCTCCTCGCGCTAAGGCCGGCTTTAATATGTTAGAGGCGTCTATTGCCCCTTCTGCTGCCCCTGCACCCACCAAGGTATGGATTTCGTCAATAAACAGAATAACTTCGTTGGACTCTTGCGCTTCGGTTATAATCTTTTTTAGTCTCTTTTCGAATTCACCACGGTACTTGGTTCCCGCTACAATTAAAGCTAAATCGAGACATACAATCCTCTTATTCTTTAATACTTCTGGAACATCATTACTCTCAATCTTTTGGGCTAAACCTTCTACTATAGCGGTTTTCCCCACTCCTGCTTCTCCTATTATACAAGGATTATTCTTCTTCCGTCTACTTAAGATTTGTATTACCCTTTGAATTTCCGCATTTCGGCCAACCACTGGATCCAATTTGTCTTCTCGAGCTAATTTAGTCAGGTCCCTTCCAAATTCATCTAAAGTAGGAGTTTTAGTAGGTCTTTTCCCTAACTCAGGAGAATAAGCTAAACCTTGAGGTTCGCTTTCCATCAAAGCCCTCATTACCTCGGAATAAACATTTTCTGGGTTAATACCTAAATTCGTCAAAATTTTTATCGCCATTCCGCTTCCTTCTTTGATTAATCCCAATAAGATATGCTCTGTACCAATATAATTATGTTTTAATTGACTCGCTTCTTGAGAGGCTAATTCCAACACTTTTTTAGAGCGAGGAGTAAAGGTAATCTCATTAGCCTTTTGGTATTCCTCTCTACCCACTAAATGTTCTACTTCCTCTATCACTTTATCCGCCGTGATCCCTAATTCTCTTAAAACTTGAGAAGCTATGCCCTCCTCTTCTTTTATTAACCCAATTAGAAGATGTTCGGTTCCTATATAATCGTGATTGAAATTTATAGCTTCTTGTTGGGCTATCATTATCGCCCTTTTAGTTTGCTCCGTATATCTTTTAAACATTTCTTATATACATCCCTTCTCGTAAATTTATAATTTTATTATTTATTCTTCTTTCAAAATTCTTTTAAAATCTTCCATTCAATTTAGTTAGTTAATTGGTTAGTTGGTTGGTTAGTTAGCTAGTTCAATATAAATTCATTAACTAACCAGGTAACCAATTAATTAANNTAACTAACTAACTAACTAACGACTATTCACTAATTACTGATTTTGTCTCTAATTAATCTTGCCCTTTGAATATCTCTTCCAAAAGGACTTAAATCTTTGCCAGCTAACAGCTGCAAATAGGCCGGCTGGGCTAGCAACATTATTTGGTTTATAGCTCCTAAATCAGGGTGAGAGATTATACCTAATTCTACACCAAATCTTAATTTAGATAAAAGTTCCATCGTTTCGGCAGAAGATATAATCCGGGCATTACTTAAAGTGCCATAAGCCCTCCAAACCTGATCTTCTAGTTGATTCTTAAACTTAGATAACAACTCTCTTCTAACCTTTTGTTCTTGAGCCACTATTTGCTGAGTAATTTTTTCTAAGTTGTCAATAATTTCCTCCTCAGACAACCCTAATGTAATCTGGTTAGAAATCTGTAAAAGATTTCCCATAACTTCTGTCCCCTCTCCGTAGAATCCTCTTACCACATAACCTATCTTGGATATGGCTTCCAGTATATCATTTAATCTATTGAATTTTATTAAACCTGGCAAATGTAACATCACTGAGGCCCTCATTCCAGTGCCTACATTGGTAGGACAAGAGGTTAAATATCCTTCTTTTTTCTCACTGAAGGCATAGGTAACTTTTTTTCCGATTTCATCGTCAATTTGGTTAATAGACTCCCATATTTTAGTAAGTTGTAATCCAGAAAGAAGATATTGAATCCGAAAATGATCTTCCTCATTAATCATAATACTTATGGTTTCTTTTTGATTAAAAATACAACCTCGGTAAGGATGTTTTTCTCGAGCATGATAGATACTGATTAAATGTTTTTCCACTAAAAATTGTCTCTCTAGGGGACTTAATTCATCTAACCAAACCAACCTTAAATCTTTAAAAAAGGGGCTTTTTTCCATTACTTGTTTAGTAAGATTATAAATATATTTTAAATCTACTTCACTAGCCCGAGCTGGAAAAGGAATACTTTCTATATTTCGTGCTAATCTAATCCGTGAACTTATTACTATTTCTGAAAGCGGACCAATTCCATTGGTCCATTCTGCTGAAGACTCGACTAAATTTTGTAACAATACTTTCTTATTATCAATATTATTTTGCATTTTTCTCTTTTAATACCCCTTCAAGTTTTAATATTTCATCCCTGATCTTTGCCGCCTTTTCATAATCCTCTTTTATTACTGCTTCCTCCAATTCTTTTTTAAGCTGCTTAATTTTATTAACTTTATCTAATTTTTCTTTTTTCTGGGGTGGCACCTTACCTATGTGTTCACTCTTACCATGCAATCTTCTAAGCAGAGGAGTTAATTGTTCGCTAAAATCATGATAGCATATACTGCAGCCTAACTTTCCAGTTTGAGTAAAATCATTATAGGTTAAACCGCAATTACTACACTTTATTTCTGGGATAGGGACTGCACCTTTCTCCCTACTATGAATATCCATCGCCTTTAATAACCCACTTAGTACATTCTCCAGATTAAATTGAGGGAAAGAAATTATAGATAATTTATCCCCAAATATACCAGCACAATCGTGACAAAGGCATAACTCAGTTTTTTCTCCATTTGCTATTTGGGTAATGGTAACCGTAGCTTCCTTTTTTTTACAAAACTGACATAACATACTAATAATTCACTTCCTTTTCTAATTTACTTTCTATTTTTCTCCCTATTTAGATTTATGAGGTACTTCTTCTTTTTTAAACCTTTATAAAAACTAATCCTATTTTCTCCTTAAACCCTAAGATTTTTCTCTCCCCAGGTCAAACTAAGGGAGAAAGGTAAAGCAAACTTATACACCAACTATATCTCCTCTACCTTTATTTACTTATATTGCCTATCTGATCATCCATTTTTCTCTTTTGATACCAACTTTATCCCAAAAACTTTAACATCAAGTCTATAATCTCAGTAATTACATGGGGAGAGATATCCTCAGAAGAAAGAGATGGACTAAAACAAGAATTTAGGTGATCCTCTACCAGTAATTTGCTCACCTGATTAAGGGCTGACTTAACTGCCGCCATCTGAGCCATAATCTCCGCACAGGACCTCTCTTCGATAATCATCCCTTGTATACCTCTAACTTGTCCCTCTATCTTCCTTAACCGATTTAATATTTTTACCTTTTCCAATTGATTAAGTAGTGAATCATCCATAACCATAATAGTTCACTCTCCCTTTACTATACCCTATAGGGGTATGCTAATAATACAACTAAACTTCCAAATTGTCAAGCGTCCTTCCCTCTGTTGTTGGGACACGGAAGTAAGGCTAACAGGTGAGGTTCTTTTATTGTATCTTTCTCTGGTCTTACCAGCCTCCCAGTGGATAGCGTAATTCCCGTAATTCTTTCTGCTTGCTAAAGCTAAGAGGAATTCTTTTTTCTTTCCCTATAGGATATCACGCCATTATCTTTTCCCAGATATTTTAGAATATTATCATTTTTTATTTTGCTAATTTTTGACTATTTTTGTATCAAACCCAATTTCTTCCCCGCCCTTTCGAAAATATCCAGAGTCTTATCAATATCTTCCCGGGTATGGGTAGCAAGCACATGGGCTCTCAACCTATTGGTTCCTTTGGGAATGGCCGGGAAGAGAATGGGGCAAATGAATATGCCCTCATCATTAACCATCTTGCACAGCTCTAAGGTTTTCTCTTCTTCTCCTACTAAGATAGGTACGATACTGGTGGTACTATTCATGGTATTATAACCCATCGAATTTAATCCACTTCTAAAATGTTCAACATTTCTCTGTAGATTTTCTATACGTTCAGGTTCCTCTTCAATAACCTCAAAACAAGCAATAGCAGTCGCGGCAGCTACTGGAGGAAGACTCGCAGAAAATATAAAGGGCCGAGAATTATGTTTCAAATAACTAATCAAATCCCTATTCCCTGCTAAATAACCTCCGATACTGGGAATAGTTTTACTTAGTGTCCCCATAGAGATATCTACTGCCCCTTTAAGTCCAAAATGCTCTTCTATACCATGTCCGGTCTTCCCTAATACACCTATAGAGTGAGCTTCATCTACCATAACTTTAGCCCTATACTTTTTGGCTAAACGAGATATTTCTGGCAAATTAGCTACATCTCCATCCATGCTGTATACGGCGTCAACGACAATTAATTTATTTGCATAATTTTCCGAATTAACTAAAATCCTTTCCAGACTCTGCATATCATTATGCAAGAAGGATTTGTGAGTTACACCAGAAAGAAGGCAACCATCAATTATACTCGCGTGGTCTAATTTATCAATTATAACCACATCTCCTCTCTCACAAAGAGTAGTTATAGCCGCTAAATTAGTTACGTATCCACTGCTATAAGTTACTGCATCTTCTGTCCCCTTAAATTCTGCAATCTTTGCTTCTAATTCCTCGTGAATCTTGGTAGTCCCCGCCAATAATCTTACGCCTGCAGCACCTGTTCCATATTTTTCAATAGCCTCTATAGCCGCCCTTTTTATCTTAGGGTGATTAATCAGCCCCAAATAATTATAAGAAGCAAACATAATCATCTCTCTACCATCAATAGTAACTCGAGAACCAGAAGCCCCCTCAATGCTTTTCAGATAAAAATATTTTCCTCCCTCTTTCATTTTTTTTAATCTTTGTTCAAGTTCGTTTAACCTATCTTCTAATGACTTCATTGCTCTTTTTCCCCTTTTATATTATATTTTGCTTAATTTAGTTTTTCTATTCTTGGTTTAAACCCTATTTTTTCTATTAATTCTAAATAATCGTCAGGTTCTAATTCTTCAGGAGCTTTCCCTGATACAGCCACCAGAATAGCCTGAAACACATTAGTCCCAAAAGACCTCCCCTCCAGTTCGGGGGTAGTAGTAATCAAATAACTTAATCCCCTTCTTTTAAGCTCCTCGACATTGGAAGGAGTAACCGTATTAGTAATAATTATTTTCCCTGGCAGAGCAGGAGGCATATATTGACTTATAACTAAATAATCCCCCCCTATTATATCGGAATCCTGAAAATATTTGACATACTTTAAGTTTACTTCTTCCTGTTTTTTCCCCGTAGGATATAGATATTTTATCGGAACATAAGCTAATATGGGTAAAAGTAACCGCGCCAAAATTTCAATACTCTTAAAGGAATGAAGGGGAATAGGTATATGTAAGGAAAATATTAAATCTCCAAAGGTCATCTCACATCCCTCTTCCATTAAACCTTCAGCCAGGCCAAACCTATCCACGGTGATGGGCACCAAAGCCCTTTTACCCTTAAATACTATGTCCGTATGGGTAGCTACATATTTTACCACGTTCTTCTCTAGGATATACTTTATCCCTGTACCATCCACAAGAGGAGTTTTTTTAATAACTCTTACTATTTTTTCTGATTCCTTAATGGTATATCTCTTACCTTTAGGCCCGGAATACAAATATAAATCTGTGCCCCCCAGGCCAAAGACGTCCACCTTCCCATCATATTCTTCAAATATTTGCTCCATTTTTTTCACATCACCATCGGTTCCCCTTCTCTCCACTTCTACCTTTTCTCCCAAAGCCTCTATAACCACTTTATGGTCTCTGGTGGAAGAACCCAGACTAACTCCTAAAACTTTTTTCATTTTTCTACCACCTCCTTTTAAATCTCGCTTTAATTTTTAATCTGTTTTACTATTTCTATTATTCTTTCCGGATCGACATATATACTTTCCTCAATAGGTGAACGACCAATAACTATTCCTATCACCTGAACACTGAATATTTTCTCTACCATCGGCACTCTCAGGTCTGAACCCATAAAGATAATCAGGTCAAAATCTGCTAAGCGGACAATAATTTCCATAATTTCGTTGAATAATTCGCTTTTAGTTTTTTTCTTCACCCACTCGACACGTTCTTCCTGTGTTAAGAGAAAGACATATTCAATTCCTAATTCTTGGGCTAATTGGGCTAATTCTTCTTTGTTCTTAATAGGAAAACCTACCAGGGCAATCTTCCTACCTCTTCTGATCTCTCCCAAACTTTCCAATCTGGAGACAAAGGTTCGCTCAATCCCTAATTTACGCGCTACTCCCTCCTGGGTCATACCTTTGCTGCGCCAATCTAAAATATTTTCTATTTCTCTAATTAATTTTTCTTTACTTATAATTTTCTCGCCAATTCGAATAAACTGCATTCTCGTCTGTTCTCCTGTATACATTTTTGTATACGAGAAATATAGCATAAATCTTCCTTCTAGGCAAATTTTTTTAAAATAAAATATAAGAGTTGAGAGTTGAGAAATTATTCCTATTTTTTCTTTTATGTCCTAGGAGATTTTGGCAAGACAGTAATAAGGGGGTGGGGAAGAAATAGGAGGAGTAATTCTTCCTTCTACTTTAAACCACTTTAAAGATTTATTTTTTTCTATTTTTCTATTATTCCACCTCCTATTACGATATCTTTCTGATAAAAAACCGCTGATTGCCCCGGCGTAATTGCTCTTTGAGGTTGTTCAAAAATAACTAAAACCTTCCCTTCAGTATAAGGACAAATCAAGGCTGGAGATTCTTTACCATTATATCTTATCTTTACTTCTGCCTTTAGCGGTTGGGAAAGTTCATTACCCGAGACAAAACTTAAATCTTTCACTATTAAGGTATCCTCGTAAAGATCTTTATCCTCACCTAAAGTAATAGTATTTTGATAATTATCTATTTTGGTTACATATCTACGCTTAGGAGAAGATATTCCCAATCCTTTCCTCTGACCAATAGTATAAAAAGAGATACCGCGGTGCTCTCCCAATATTTTTCCTTCTTTATCTACGAACTTACCGGGTCTAATGCCCTCTTTAAAGTGCTGGACCAAAAACTTTCTATAATTATTATCTTGAATAAAACAAATTTCCTGACTCTCTTCTTTTTGGTAATTTTTTAATCCATATTTTTTGGCCAATTCTCTGGTCTGACTCTTCTTAAATTTACCCAGAGGGAACAAAACAGAGGATAATATTTGCTGGTTTAATCTATAAAGAAAATAAGACTGATCTTTATCTTCATCTACTCCCCTCTTTAGTAAAAATTTATGGCTCGTAGGGTCATATTCCTTAAGGGCATAATGGCCGGTAGCCAAATAATCTGCTCCTAAAGCCTTTGCCTTTTCTAGTAATAACCCAAATTTTATTCTTAAATTACAAATTACACAGGGGTTAGGGGTTCGTCCGGCAATATATTCCTGACCAAAATAACCTATAACTATATTCTCAAATTCTTTAGAAAGGTCTAAGGTACGCCAGGAAATTTTTAAATCCTCGGCTATCTTTTCGGTTAAGTCTAAATTCTCGCTATTCTCATAATTATTATGAATAGTTATGCCTAAAATATCATAACCTTCTTCTTTTAATAAAGCAGCGGACAAAGAACTATCTACCCCTCCGCTCATCGCCACCACCACTTTTTTCTTATCTTTATTACTTTTAATCACCAATTTCAATTCCCCTTAATTTTACTATTCTTTTCTTTAAGTATTTTTAAATTCTCCAGGTTCCTAATTCTTCTTCTCTTAAGAGTTTTACTTTGAGGGTCTTTTGGTATTTTTTAGATTTATCAAAGCAATCTATATCTACTTCTTCATCCTCTCCTTCATTTTTATCACAATAACGGGCAGTAATCTGAGCGGATTTAACAATAAAATCATCAAAGTTACCCCTTTCCGCTGAAAGCGCTCTTTTTAATAAAGAAAGTGGGCCCTTTAAATTTTTTGCTTTAAAAAGTAAATCTCCTTCTTGAAAAAATTCCGGTATCTTCTCATTCTCTCCCTTGTTTCGTCCCACTACCAACTTAACCTCTTCCCCTAACCGGAAGTGTCTACCTAATTTTAACAATTCTATTTCCTCTAAAGAAAAATCTTTCTGGGTAAATAAATCCTTTAATCTTTTGGAAAATTCTGGCTCAGTCAGTTTACAACCTCCTGCAGGTGAAGGATAATCTTTTATCCCCATTTTAGCCGCTAATTCTATCTGTCTTCTTCTGGCGCGACCAGAAATATCCAACAATTTATTTCTCTTTACTAATCCTTCCTTTTCTGGTATAGTTTCAGCGAGTAATAAGGCCGATAAAGGACGAACAATTTTTCCCTCTAATCCTGATTCTCTCTCAATTATACTCAAGCTGTTGCGGTTCTGAGACATGGGTCTTTCTCCTAAAACTTCTCCACTTACTACAAAAGAGGCCCCTATTTTAGCCATATATTCTCCTGCTTTTTTGAACATAAGGAGGTGACAGTCTAGGCAAGGGTTCATATTTTTCCCTAATCCATGGGGGGGATTTTTGAGGATCTCTAATAACTCTGAAGTTATATCGATAATTTCTAAATTTAGGTCTAAATTTTTTAGTACCTCCGAAGCTCCATTTAAACTAAAAAAAGGGGTTTTAAAGTTAACCCCTATCACTTCTATGCTCTGAAGTTGAATAAGTTTTATAGCTAAAATACTATCTAAACCACCGGAAAATAAAGCAACTGCTTTTATTTTATTTTTCATATTATTTTTTTGTCCTTCTTTTCTTTTTGGGGATCATTTTACCTAACTTTTCAAAGGCTCCCTTTCCAAGCTTGATTCTTTCCCGGCGTTACCTCATTTAACAATGCCTGCGTAGTATAATCTTCTATTTTATATTTCCTGAAATCATTTTGCTTTACCTTAAAAAATTATATGATTTACGACTATTATTGTCAATCTTATGACCTTATGTGCCTTCCCTTTTAAATCAAGAGAGCTGGCTAATATAACAAAGGCAAACCATTGTAACCCTCTCCCTCTTTTATGACCTTCTTGACTTTATGACAAACTTTAGAATTAATATAAAGGCTAAAATAAAAAAGAGCAGATTCAATTAATCCGCTCTTTTTTATTCTTATTATCTATCTTATTTTTTTCTTTTTTTCTCTCTCTTATTCGCAGCTTATAGCTTCTACTGGACAGCTATCAGCCGCTTCTTTGCAGGATTCGACCACATCATCCGGTACCTTACTAACTTTTACTGTCGCTACATTATCTTTAACCTCAAAGACTTCGGGACAAGTATCTTCACAAAGCCCACAACCCGTACATAAATCTTTATCAACTACTGCTTTCATCTTAAATTTTCTTCCTCCCTTTATTATAGAAATTTCTTCTTTAGTAAAATCATCCTCTCTTTATTTTTAAAAAAATTATCTTTAGCCAGAAAACTTCCAAGAAATTCTCTTGCTCCTCCTACTCTACTAACCAATCAAGGTCTGCTGAGCATATTTACAAACAACATTAAGGATAACTCAAAAAAATAAATATTGCAAGTTTTTTTACTCCACTTAAAGTTTTTAACGGTTACCCACTTCTCTTAACTGGTGATTTCAGAATTCAGAATATTTATACTCTTGCTCTACTTCTATACTTCATATTCCATAAAATCTTCGGCAAGTAAAGTTTGAGGAAATATCCTTTGGGCCTCACTAAGTAAATCCTTTTCACGCACCCCTGACTTATTATTCGAACTATACCGAGGGCTTATATGGGTTAATATAAGCAGTTTTGCTTCCGCCTCTCTAGCTACTCGAGCAGCGATCACCGTGGTAGAATGGAAATTTCTTCGGGCCAAGTCTTCTTCTTGTTGAGAAAAGGTCGCCTCATGAATTAAGAGATCCGCATTTTTAGCCAGATTTATCAGATTTTTACAAAAAATCGTATCCCCGCTAAATACAATTTTTTTACTTTTCTCCACCCTGGCAATAAAATCTGAGCCATAAAATATTCGTCCATCCGGCAACCTGACTTTCTCCCCCCTTTTCAAAGCTCCATAGACTGGACCTGCTGGTATATTACATTTTTTAGCTTCTTCTACTAAGAAACGATACCTCTCTTTTTTTTCGATAGAATAGGCATAGGTGGCAAAATTATGAATTACCTCGGCATAGCGAATTAGGTAGTCCTCGTCTTCATAAATTATCCCCTCGGAAAAATCCTTAGGGATAATTTTTATTTCTATTTTATAAGGAACATAAGTCTTGGTTATTTTCTGGGTTTCTTCTAAATAAGCCTCCAGATCCTCTGGTCCGAATACCTGGATTTCCTTCTGGCCCTGTCCACCTCTTAAGCCCCGGGAAGCCAATAAACCGGGAAGACCAAAGATATGATCACCATGTAAATGAGTGATAAAAATTTTCTCTAACTTAGACAATTTTAAAGAAGTTTTTTGAATCTGATGTTGAGTCCCTTCACCACAGTCCCATAACCATAATTTATTGCTGTTAGTAAAAATAAGGGCAATAGAGGATACGTTGCGTTTTAAGGTAGGCATCCCCGAACCGGTCCCTAAGAAAATGACTTTCACCACTAATCACCTAATTCTCTTTTTCTGGTCCAGCACATTCGGTAACCTCGCCCTTAATAATCTCTATCCCATGAGGGATAGCCTCTAGCACTATTTCCAGGGACTCTCTCACCCCTTTAGGACTACCCGGTAAATTTATAATCAGACATTTCTTTCTCATTCCGGCTACTCCCCGAGATAAGATGGATCGGTTATTCTTCTTAAAACTTTCTGTTCTAATAACTTCACTAAAGCCAGGAACTTCTTTTTCTATCACCGCTAAAGTAGCCTCCGGAGTTACATCTCTCTCCCCTAATCCTGTCCCTCCGCTAGTTAAAATTAAATCCAGCCGCAATTTATCTGCTCCCTTTATTAATTCTTCCTGGATAATATCTTTTTCATCGGGAATAATTTGATAATATCTAATTTTCCCCCCGATCCTTTCTACCATTTCACTAATTACTTTCCCACTTTGGTCTACTCTCTCTCCGCGTGATCCTTTGTCACTTATCGTTAAAACACCTACAGTAATCATTCAGTTAATACCTCAATGCTATCCCCCGCCTTGATCTTACCTCCCTTTACTACGCGGGCAAAAATACCTTCTCGGGGCATCACACAATCCCCGATTTTTTTTCTAATTTCACAACCTTGGTGGCATTCTTTCCCTATTTGAGTTACTTCTAATAGGATACTTTCTCCAATCTTCAATTTTGTCTCTAAAGGTAATAGGTACAGAACAATACCCTCCACCGTTAAATTTTCCGCAAAATCTCCATATTGTATTTTAAATCCTTTATCCTGCATCTTCTGGATACTCTCTACCCCCAATAAGCTCACCTGTCGCTGCCCTTTGCCAGCATGGGCATCATCTTTTAAACCGAAATCCTCGATAAGTAGTCCCTCCTCTACGACTCTTTTTACTGTCCCCTTTTCCTTGCTTTGACAGACCGCTAAGATCTTTCCCCTCTTTTTTTTATCCATTATTTATATCTCCTCTTCTATCTTGAGCTTATCTTCTTAATTATTTACTAATATTCACTAACGCTACTAAATTAAGTTATACTAGTCTCTGGTAATGCCCACTCTTCCCTCCAGCTTTTTCTAAGAGGCAAATATTGTTTATAGTTATACCCCTATCTACGGCCTTACACATATCATAAATAGTTAGCCCAGCAACAGCCACCGCCGTTAGAGCCTCCATTTCTACTCCAGTTTTCCCAGTAGTTTTAACCTCGGAGCGGATAACAATTTTAGGAGGTTCTTCTTCCACTTCAAAATGGAGATCTACACTGGTAAGCATCAAATTATGACACATCGGGATAAGCTGGCCCGTCTGTTTAGCTGCCATAATACCCGCAACTTGTGCTACCGCCAATACATCACCTTTAGCCACTTTCCCTTCCCGGATCAACCTTAAAGTTTCTGCCTGCATAACTACTTCTCCTTGAGCAATGGCTACTCGACGGGTATCCCCCTTCTCTCCTACATCTACCATCCGTGCCCTTCCTTCTTGATTAAAATGACTTAATTCTTTTTCTTTTGCCCCCACTTCGTTAACCCCCAATCTGTGACATCTTAAAAGTGGTACTATTTAGGGCTCCTTCTTTGAGTTCATGCCCTTCTGGCTTTATCTTTACTGCCGTCTCCATTGCTTCCCTGATAATTTTCCTCCTTAGATTCTGGTTATCTTCTACGCCTTTTAATGCTCTAAGAGTTTTTTTAAGTTCAATTTCCTGATTAGAAAAAAGGCAGGGTCTTAGTTTTCCCTTAGAAGTCAGTCTAATCCGATTACAAGATTGGCAAAAATGTTGGCTGATAGCCGTAATAAAACCGAGAGTGCCTCTTCCGCCTTCAAGTTCATAGGATTTTGCCGGTCCATTTCCCTGAGGGGAATTAAGTTTTAGGGGTTCTAAGCAATATTTTTTTTCTAAACGTTTTTTAATTTCTCCTGCCGAAATAAACCTTTCTTTATAATTAACTCCTACCTGCTCATTAGAAGGCATTAATTCGATAAAGCGAACCTCTACAGGCTTTCTCCGAGCTAATTCCACAAAGTCCTCTATTTCCTCATCATTAATACCTTTCATTACTACAGTATTAATCTTAAGGGGCAACAATCCTTCCTTACAGGCAGAGTCAATCCCCCTTAATACTTTTTCTAGATCTCCCCCTCGGGTAATTTCTCGATATTTTTCTTTCTGTAAAGAATCAAGACTGATATTTACTCTATCTAATCCTGCTTCTTTTAACTTTTTCGCATATTCCGCTAAAAATAATCCATTAGTGCTTAAAGATAGGTCTTCTAATTTTTTAATTTCCCTTAATTCTCTTATAAAATCTATTACTCCCTTTCTAANNTATCTTAAAATTTCTTCGTGGGGAATAAATTTAAATTGTTCCTCTGGTTGACAATAAATGCATCTATAATTACAACGGTCAGTAATAGAAATTCGAAGATAATCAATTTTTCGCCCAAAATTATCCACTAATTGCCTCATTCTCTTAACACCTTCCCGCTCTGAGAAAGGTCATATCCCCCCATCCTCAAGACCTTTTTTTTGAATTTATCTGTTCTAATAATGTCCAGTAATCTTTGAATCTTCAAAGAAGAATAGTATTCTTTAGGTATAATTATATCATATCTCTCCTTAGCCAAGGGTATAAAATCTAAATCAAAGGCCCGAGCCGCGGATAAAATTCCCAAACCCACATCTGCATTGCCCTCTGCTACTGCCGAAGCAACCATCAAATGGGTATATTCTTCCCGGAAATAACCAGAGATAGTTAAAGGATCGATACCCTCTTTTTTAAGGGAATAGTCCAGCCATACTCTGGTTCCCGATCCTTTCTGCCGGTTGATAAATTTGACGTCTTCTCGGCTTAGATCGCTTAATCCTTTTATCTTTTTAGGATTCCCCTTTTTTACTATCATTCCTTGCTCTCTATAAGTTAAATTCACTACCACTAATTCTTCCTCAGGAAGTATTTTATTCAGATAAGGGAAGTTATATTCGCCACTTTCCGGGTCTAAGAGGTGAGCAGTAGCACAATGCGTACGTTTCTGTTTTAAAGCAATTAACCCTCCCATACTACCTACATTAAAAGAAACTAATTGATAACCAGTAAAATTCTCCTGTAACTCGTTCCGTAAAATATCTAAAACCAGATCATGGCTTCCCGTTACAATAATATTATTCTTTATGATATCCCGATCCCGATAAAGTTCAACCTCCACCTCCTCCTCTTCTTCTAATCCCTCTTTAAGTGCAGGAATAGATACCAGCCCATCAGCCTCCACCAGGGAAGTGATCAACCCTGCACCTCGAGGTAAAGGGTAAGCCATCATTCTTCCTTCTACATCTCCTAATCTTACCCGTAAAAATTCTTCATCGCCGGTACGAGAGATTACTTGCTGGCTTATTTGGGCCTTAATTTTCGGCCGTTTCGGAACCGGCAAACTTAATTTTTTAAAGATTAAAGGTTTTAAAAATTGTTCAGCGGAAAGGAGAGTAGAAACCGGATAACCCGGGAGACCTATTAAAGGAATTTTATTAACTATCCCCAAAATAGTAGGTTTACCAGGCATAATAGCTACCCCATGTACTAATAACTCTCCTAAATCCTGGACCATAGCGGCAGTAAAATCTTTAGAACCGGCCGAAGAACCAGCCAGGATGACAATGATATCGCTTTCGGTAGTAGCCTTAAGCAAAATCTTTTTTAAATCTGCCGGACGGTCTTTAACCACTTCATAAATTTTAACTTCCCCTCCCCATTCCGAAATTAAACCCCGTAGTACTTCGGAATTATATTCCATAATCTTACCTGGCGTAATTTCTTCCTTTAATTGAACTAACTCATCTCCAGTAGGGATAACTACTACTTTAGGTTTCCGTCGCACTAGAAGCTGTTCTACTCCGCCGGCTAATAAGGCTCCTACATCTACGGGCCGGATTTGATGATTAATAGGTAGAAGCAACTGATTGGCTACTATATCTTCTCCGATATTCCGAAGGTGCTGCCCCGGTGTGACCGGAGAAAAGATCAAAACTTCTTCCACCCCTGCATATTCATCTCTGGTCAGTTCAGGGGTAGACCCTTCTTCTTTTGTTCCATCTTTTTCTCTATTGTTATTACTTCTAATTACCGGATTAAGGTCTTCAATTTTTATTACCGCGTCAAAATCAAAAGGGAGAGGATCCCCGGTATTTACAAAATAAAAGTCTCGGTTAATCTTTAACTTAAGGGGGGTAGATTCAGAGGCACCAAAAGTATCTCTGGCTCTAACTACTATTCCATCCATCGCTGCAGCGGCATAAGGGGGAGAAGATATTTGGGCAAAAATCGGTTCAGCAGTAACGCGGTGTAAAGAGTTCAAGGTAGAGACTACCTCTCCCTCTAAGGGTTGGCTAATCCCCTCCTCTACCAAAGCCTCATTAAATTTTTCTTGAGCCTCTTTCAAGGTTAATTTACTTAAATATAGGTTTCTCTTCAACTCAACTTTCCCTCCCTTATTCAGTCATCAGTGTATGCGGGCTTGATAAATCAAGTATCTACATCTCTCTTTCACCTAAAACTTGCAATTTGAAATTTATTACTTATTACTGTATTTTAACTGGCAAACCAGCTAACTGGATAACTAAAACTTATGAAATACGATTTCTAATCACAAGATACGAATATGGTTTCTCACTTTAAATTTAAGCCTTTGGCTCAACATATTAAAATAATTCAACCATAACTTTACTCCCACTTTTTAATCCTTCTACGTTTGTCCCAATTTTGATTAGACCGGAGGCCCGCACTAACGTAGAAATTAATCCTGACTTCCCCAAAATTGGTTTAGCGTAATATTTCCCGTTTTCCTGGTATAAAATTACTCTAACATAATCCTCTTTCCCCGGGTCTGAGGCTACATTACCTACAAGTTCAGCCTCAATTTTGGGAGAAAAATCTTCATTATAATCTCCTCCTTGTAGCCAACTTATTAAAGGTCGCACCAAGAGATTAAAGATAATCATTGCCGAAACTGGATGACCGGGTAGTCCAAATATAGGTTTATTCCCCACTAAAGCTACTATAGTAGGTTTGCCTGGCTTTACCGCTACACCATGAACTAACACCCCTGGCTCTCCTAATTTACCCAGAACCTCTACTGTAATGTCTCTAGTACCCAGCGAACTACCTCCGGATATAATTATTATCTCTGCTTTGTCCTCCTCTAAAAATTTTCTTAGCTCTCCTTCTAGATCATTGACCTCATCTTTTATAATCCCTCCGTAGAGTGGAATTCCTTGCGCCATCTTTACCCCAGCTCCCAGAGTATAAGAATTTATATCTCTTATCTCTCCCCTTTGTGGCTTAACCTGAGGGGGGACAATTTCATTCCCCGTGGAAATAATTGCTACCCGCGGCTTTTTAAAAACCTTCACCTCCATCTTACCTATTCCTGCCAAGGCTCCTATATCCTGGGGTCGCAATTTATGTCCGGCTACTAATAATGTTTCTCCTTTTTTTAAATCCTCGTCCTCTTGTATTATATTTTCTCCAGGGGCGACGGGTCTCCTTAACTCTAAGGTAGAATTATCTACGGGGGAGGTATATTCCCACATTATGACGGCGTTCGCCCCTTCCGGTAGCATCCCCCCTGTCGAAATCTTTACCACCTCTCCAGAGTTAACCCTGAATTTGGGCTGCTCACCCATCTTTACTTCCCCTATAATTTTGAAATAGGAGGGGAGGTTCTCACTTGCCCCAAAAGAATCTTCGGCCCTCAGGGCATAACCATCCATAGTAGAACGAGTAAAACCCGGTAAATTAAGAGGGGAAACTACGTCCTCCGCTAAAATTCTATCCAGAGAGGCTTTAATACTAACTGTCTCCATCCGGTTCCCGGTAATTTCCTTTAAATTTAGATGTTTTCTTAACAGGCAAATCACCTCATCCGGGGGGCAGACTTTAAACAAAGGTCGAGGCATATTATATTGTCTTCCTATCTCCTTATTCTTTTTATCTCTTTAAAATTGATACTAATGTTAATATCAATTTTAACTAACTAATGGTTTAAAAGTTCCAAGGAAAATTGTCTATAGTAAAATAAATATATAATTAATATATTTTTACCGCCGAGGCCTTAAAGGTTAGATAGACCTTACTCCCCAGATTAAGCCCCATCTTTTGAAATGATTCTTTGGTGATGATGGTTATCAATCGAACTCCTACCTCTACTTCTAACCTCACTAAATGATTTTGCTGCTCGGCAATTTTTACTATCCTCCCGCTAAAGGAATTCCTAGCACTGGACTGAAAATGTTGGTAAGATAAGATTATATCCCTCGGGTCGATATAAAGATAGGCTAGCCCAACTTTTTCCGTCACTACAGCTAATTTTAGATCTTCGGTAACCTTGAACCATTTTCTGCCATTTTCTTCAATTAATTCCCCTCGAAAAATATTTTCCGGAACCTCTCGGATAATCTTACCTTCCAAAAGAGAGATTACTTCCTCAGCTAAACGGTAGGCCTGGGAAAGGTCATGAGTAGTAAGTATTACGGTGGTTTTAAGTTCTTCATTTATCTTTTGAATAATTTTTTCTACTATCTCTAGGTGCCTTTGGTCTACATTGGCTGTAGGTTCGTCCAGGAAAAGAATTTCTGGTTCTAGCACCAGGGCTCTGGCAATCACTACGCGTTGTGCTTCTCCTCCTGATAATTGATACGCTTTTCTGTTTTCAAAACCCGGGAGCCCCACCTTATTTAGGGCCCCTCTGATTCTTTCTTGCTGAACTTGGGGAGGAATTCCTCTTATCTTTAATCCATAGGCCAGATTATCATAAACAGTAGAATGGAATAAAAAAGGATCCTGATTTACCAAAGTCATCCGCCTTCGAATCTTCAAAATATCGGAATTTGAATTTGATTCCTTATTATTAATCTCCTGTCCCCAGAAAAATATTTGGCCTTCATCTGGTTTATCTAATAAATTTAAAATATTAAGAAAAGTAGTCTTGCCTGAGCCATTTGGACCTACCAAGGCATAAACTTTGCCTTCGGAAAAAGAAAAATAATCAATATCCAGTACCGTTTTAGTATCATAGGTCTTCTTTATATTTTTAACTTCTAGTATTACCTCAGACATATCTTATGTTTAAACGCTCCTGCTTTGAAAATAATGAAGCAAAATATTTATACCTAAAGCAAGAAGTAACAAAATAAACCCTAAAGCAAGAGCAAAGCCGAATTCCCCTTTAGAAGTCTCTAGAGAAATAGCCGTAGTCATCACGCGGGTACTGCCTTTAATATTTCCTCCTAACATCATAGCCGCTCCTACTTCAGCAATTGCCCGGCCAAAGCCCGTAATTATTGCCGCTAATACTGCGTAGCGTGCCTCCTTAAGTATAGCCCAAGCAGATTGGGCCTCCGTCGCTCCTAGAGTTAGAGCAGTATTTCTTACTCTTCGATCAATACCCTGTACTGCTGAATGAGTAAGAGCAATAATGATAGGGGTAACTAATACAAACTGACCAATAATCATCGCCGAAGGGGTATGTAATAGACCAAAAGTTCCTAATGGTCCTCTTCGAGAAATTAAAGAATAAATTATCAAGCCTACCACTACGGTAGGCAGGGCTAATAGGGTATTAACTAAGGTAATGGTAAACTTCTTCCCCCAATAATCTCTTATGGCCATCAAAAAACCCAGGGGCACTCCTAATAAGGAGGCTAATAGGATAGCACTTAAGGATACCCTTAAAGAAAGTAAGACAATCTCAAATACTTCTTTATCGAAAGAGAAAAACAGCTGAAAGGCCTTTTGTACCCCTTCGCTAATAAAATCCAAAATAACACCTCAAACAAAAACTATATTAATTATATATATTACGTCTCAAGCCTGCTCTTTCAAAAAACGGCATTTTCTATCTGGTATCTGGTAAATTGATTATTGTTCAGATGGTTAGCCAGATACCAGTTTGCCAGTTAAGGGATAGCCACCGGGGTAAAGAGTGTTTCTCCTTCTATCTGATATTCTCTAATTATTTTTTGTCCCGGTACTGAAGTAACCCAGGCAATCAATTCCATCGCCTCTATATATTTTGTCTCCGGATATCGAGCAGGATTAACGGCCATTATACTATAGGGATTAAAAAGAAGTGGGTCTCCCTCACAAAGGATCTCTAATCCTATCTTATCTTTATAGGCTAAAAAAGTAGCCCTATCACACAGGACATAAGCTTGCTTCTCCTCAGCAATTTGTAAAGTTGCACCCATTCCTTGTCCTGCTTCCAAATACCACTTCTCAGGCTTAATGCCCGCAATTTGCCAAATCTTTTTTTCTTTCACATCAGTTCCCGAAGCATCTCCTCGAGAGACAAAAAAGGCTTGTTCTTTAGCTATATTGGTAAAAGCAGCTACTACATCTTTTATCCCTTTAATTTTGGCTGGATCACTAGAGGGTCCAAGAACAATAAAATCATTATACATTACGTCCCTACGGTTTACTCCATGCCCTTCCTGAATAAATTTATCCTCCGCTTCCGGATCGTGGGTAAGTAGTACATCGGCATCTCCATTTTCTCCCAATTTGATAGCCGCCCCGGTTCCTACCGCAATGACATCTACTTTAAGATTAAATAATTCTTCAAAAGGAGGAAGGAGTACATTTAATAAACCAGAGTTTTCGGTACTGGTAGTGGTGGCTAACTTCAAGTGGACAGGTTCAGCAGCATAAATTACTGTACTCATTAATAATAAACTAACACTTAAAGCTAATAGTGTCCAAAAAATTATATTTTTTTTCATTTTGTTCGCCTATTCCTTTCTATTTATTTTATTCTTTGTTCTTTCAATCTTTATAAATGCCCTAGAGATATAAGAAACAAAAAAACCAACACGAGGTTTAGTGTTGGTTAACAAATTAATTCATAATTTCTACCTCCTTTCCAAACACGGGAGGAATAAGAGTTTTCTCTTATTCCCTAACGGCTAATCCACCATAAGTCTTTGCTTCAGGTAGATTTGCTCGGAGAATATTTTTTATAAAAGAACAAGGTAAGAAATATCTTCACCAAAAATTATAATACTTTTTCTTTATTTAAGCAAGAATAATTCCTTTCTCGTATCTCATGAATTGTATCTCACATTTTAGTTAACTGGTTAATTGGTTAGCTAGTTTAATGCTAAATCCTGTGGTAACCAGGTAATCAAATAACTAGCTAACTAGCTAACAATCTTTATAAAATAAGAGTAACGAATCAGTCGATACTTTATAATCTCTGGCATTGTGGACAGATAAAGGAACTTCTTCCTTCTATCCTTATTATTTCTATAGGACGACCGCACTTTATGCAGGGTTCTCCTTCTCGGGCATAAACCTGTAACTTTTGGGAAAATTTTCCTTTTTTGCCATTTACGTCGCGGAAAGCTTCATCGGCTACCGTACTTCCTCCACATTCTATGGCCTCCATTAATACTGACTTAATTTCCCCATATATTTTTTTGATTTCCTCACTATTAAGAGAAGAAATAGTTCGCAAAGGATGGATATTTGCCCTATACAATACTTCATTGGCATAAATATTTCCTAAACCAGTAATAAATTCTTGCTTCATCAGAAATGATTTTATCTTACTATTTTTCTTTTTGTTTAGTATCTGCCTAAAAAACTCTTCGGTAAAGCCCTCATCTAAGGGGTCTATCCCTAATTTACTTATATTTTTTTCTATTTCCTTAAGGTCAGAAACTAAATATATTTTACCGAATTTTCTAACATCGTTAAAAACCAATTGAGTTCCATCAGTAAAAATAAAGATAAGGTGGTTATGCTTGGGGTTAATTTCTTGATCTATAATTTTAGTCTCCTCATAGGGATAGATTAAAATTCCAGTCATACCCAGGTGAATTATTAATTTGTCTTTCGAGTCTAAATGAATAATAATATATTTCCCTCGACGATCCACCTCTCTAATTTTTTTCCCTTTCACTCTTGCAATAAATTCCTCTGCCGAAGGTATTTGGATTATTTTACTAACCTTTATTATTGCCTCCTTTATTTCTTTATCCCTGACCTTTTTCTGAAGGCCTCTCCTAACAGTTTCCACTTCTGGTAGTTCTGGCATTATTATCACCTCTTCTATAGTCATCAGTATTTAATTACCCGGTTAGCTAGTTTGCCAGTTATTCAGTTTAAGAATTAAAATTATATAAAACCTTTTCGCTAGTCAATCTCCTCTATTATTCCCCTGGCTTCTTCCAAGCTATTTATAATATTTTCTCCCTTTTTAGTATTGCTGCGGTCTAAATAAAGAGAATAAAAACCCGCTTGGCGAGCTGCTAAATAGTCGAATTCCCAGTGGTCACCAATATGCAAGATCTCTTCTGGATGTACCTTTAAAATTTTAGATACTTTCGAATATATTTCCGAATTTTTCAGATTTTTAAAATCTGATATAGCAGAAAAGGCGAATTTAAAATATTCTCTTAGCTTTTTCATTTTGGGAATCAAGAACTCGCGAGGCATAGCAGTAATAATAATAAGGGTAAAATCTCTTTGTAAATCTTTTAAAACAGGAATTACTTCCGGAAATATTTTTACTTGAGGCTCATATTTTTCAAGTATTTGTGTATGAGAAACTGGAAGGTCAAAGTAGGTTATCCAATACTTGATATCGTACCAATTTAAATTATGTTCACCCAGCTTATTATATTCTTCCTTTACTAACTCCAAACTCTCAATAAAACTGATCCCTTTTTCTTGAGCTACTAGCTCTGGAATTTCCTTAAACCAGATTAAATCATTATACTCTAAATCTACAAGAGTACCATCTACATCAAAAGAAACAATTTTAAGATTATTTTTCAAATTCTTCTTCAACAAACCCTTCCCCCGTCTTTACTTTAATACCTGCTGCTACTTAAGAT